>CAMLKV010000075.1 GCA_946480635.1 uncultured Flavobacterium sp. | reverse complement strand
TTTTTACCTTTTTCGGTATTACTCCCTGCTACTTTTTTAATTTCATTTAATAGAGCAATAAATGCTTTATTATCTTTAAAATCATCTGGAACTAAATCTAAATGATTTTTAGTAGGCTGAAGTTTTTTGTTAACAACAATACTATAAAGATATTGCTCGATGTTGTAAATTATTGTTTCGGAAATTATTTCAAAAAAACATTCGTAAGAAGAGTTTTTAGTTTTAATTTTTATTTGATTACCTGTGCCATTCGTGTACATAGGGCCAGAACGATGGTTGTCAGTTTTTCGACCAATGAAATCAAAATAAAAGAGTTCTAGTTCGATTATTTCATTCAGAGGTATTTTGATATTATCTATTTTTATTTCTTCTTCTGTAAATATTATGTTTCCTTCAAAATGACCACTTAAGTTTTCATATTCTCCAAACCGTATAACTCTACTTATAACTGAAAGTAAAAAGGCGATAAGTCCAATTGTTGCTGCCAAAGATTCAAAGATAAAAGATAGGTTTCTAGTGTTGAAAATTACTAGTAAACAGATCACAATAGGGATTAAAAGATAAAAACTTATTCTGTCAACCTTTTCAGAAAGTGTTAAATTATTTCCTTTTGATTTTGTAGGATGAAAAATTCTAAATTGTAAAAGGATCATTTACTTCTTATAAAACAAATTATGATCGATGTATTCCCAAACTTTATTAGGTAATAAAGGAATCACATTTTTTTTATTTTTAATGCTTTCGCGAATGAAAGTCGAAGAAAGTTCAATTACTGGGGCTCCCACTCTGTGGATTTTTGGATGATTAGAAAACTGCGAATCCATTTCACCCGAATTCATTCTTGGATACACATATATATTATGATTTTGAAGAATAATTTCATGATTTTTCCACTTGTGAAGTGAATTCAAGTTGTCTTCACCCATAATAAGTGCAAATTCATAATCAGGATATTTTTCCTGTAAATGTGCCAATGTGTTTACTGTGTAATTGGGTTGTGGTAGTTTAAACTCAATATCAGAAGGCTTTATTTTTGAAAAATCCTCAGTAGCCAAATGCACCATATGCAAACGATGGTAATCATCTAACAAAGTGTTTTTTTGTTTGTGTGGATTATGAGGAGTGACAACCATCCAAATTTGATCCAAATCAGAGTACTCTGCCATATGATTGGCAATAATTAAGTGTCCAATATGGATTGGATTAAAAGTCCCAAAATATAAACCTATTTTCATGGTTCTCATATCTTTTTTAATTCAGCAAAAAGTGATGACTCACTAAATTTCTGTTCCTTATACTTAATTTGGTGTAAAATTGGTTTTTGCTTTTCTCCAAAATTCTTAATGACTACTAAACTATTTCCAAATTCATTTCTAACAATGTCAGAATAAAAGATAATTTCGTAGTGTTCCTGTTCAATTTTTATAAATCTGTGTTTTTTGAAGAAACCATATTTAGAATCTTGACAGTATTCTGTTTTATAAACCAATTTATCAATTGTATTATAAGGCGTTTTTTTAAACAAACAATTTTCATTAAAAATTCTTAAACTTTCTAAGAATATAAATGCTAATGTTGTAAAAATGCATATTGCTAATGTAAATATCAAACCGTATTTTAAAGGAAATACATTTTGATAAAAATATGCAATTGTTAAAAAAAATGTTGTACAAGAGCCAAAGATAACAAGCAAGATTTTAAACAAGTTAACTATGGGTTTCCAGTTCGATTTAAAAAAACGTAACATTTTTATTTTACAAACTCCTTTACCAACTGATATGCTTCTTCCTTTGCTACATCCAAATCGTAGTTTTTGATAATTGTGTCAAATTGTGGAGCAGTAGCTAACTCGACATGGGCTTTGGCAATACGCATATTGATTTTTTCCTCACTTTCTGTAGAACGTTCTTTCAAGCGACGTTTTAATTCGTCTACACTTGGAGGTTTTACAAAAACAGCAAGCGTTTGTTCGGGGAATTTATGTTTAATACGTAATCCTCCTGCTACGTCAATGTCAAAAATTACGTTTTTACCTAACGCCCAAATACGTTCTACTTCGCTTTTTAGTGTGCCATAAAAGTTGTCGCGGTATACTTCTTCCCATTCTACAAAATCTTCGGCTTTGATGTGCTGTTTGAAATCGTGAATCGACATAAAATAATAGTCTTTTCCAGAAACTTCCTGCCCTCTTGGTTCACGAGTCGCTGCTGAAATTGAGAATTCTAAATTTAATTCTTCAATTCCTAATAAATGTCTTACTATAGTGGTTTTCCCAGATCCTGACGGTGCTGAAAAGACGATTAATTTTCCTCCTTTATTCATAAATTAGTGATTAGTGAAAAGTAAAGAGTGATTAATTTTGACTTACTATTTACTAATCACTCTTCACTAATTACTTATAAAACATTTAATACCTGCTCTTTAATTTTTTCTAATTCGTCTTTCATCATAACCACCAATTTTTGCATTTCTGAGTGATTAGATTTAGATCCCATAGTATTGATTTCACGGCCCATTTCCTGAGTAATGAATCCTAATTTTCGGCCGTTAGCTTCATTGCCATTTAAGGTTTCTAGGAAGTAATCCAAATGATTTCCAAGTCTTACTTTTTCCTCAGTGATATCGTATTTTTCTAAATAGAAAATCAATTCCTGTTCAAAACGATTCTCATCTACATTCACCTGAAGTTCATCTAAAGCGGTACGCAATCTTGTTTTTACAGTTTCAACTCTTTCTGCATCATAAGCAACAGCATCATTCATTAGTTGACGAATATTTGTAATTCTTGTTCTAAATTCATTTTCAAGAGCTTGTCCTTCGTCCTTACGGAATTGGTTGATGCTAACTAAAGCTTCATTAATTACTTTTTGGATTTCGTTCCATTCGTTTTCATCAATTTCTTCGCGCTCTGTTTTTAAAGCATCAGGCATACGAACTGCCATTTTCATTAATTCGGTTGCATCTGCCTCTGGAAGAATTTCCTTCATTTGTGCGATGTAGGCTTTTACAATTGGAGCATTGATTTTTGATGAAGTTTCTTCACCAGTCACCTCTATATATAATGAAAAGTCAACTTTTCCTCTTTCTAATTGTTGAGAAATTTGATTACGTAAACCTAATTCCATCTCGCGATACGCAGACGGCATACGTACATTTAAATCCAGCCCTTTGCTGTTTAATGATTTTAATTCAACAGTAATCTTTTTTGTGGTTAATTGCAAAGATGCTTTCCCAAAACCTGTCATTGATTGTATCATAGGCGAAAAATAAGGTGTAAAGATAAGAAAGTTATCAGCCATTAGCCATTAGCCATTAGCTTTTTATAGTAAATGTAGTATTTTTACTGAGTTGCCGACTTTTTCTGCGTTACTAAGTAGACCCCAATAAAAATTAATAGTGCAGAACCAATTTTTACCCAACTCAATTCATCTTTCCCTAAATAAATAGCAAAAATTGAAGCAAAAAGAGGTTGTAAATAAATAAAAACAGCTACAGTTGTGGGTTTCAATTCTTTCATTGAAAGTAAATTGAGCAAATACGTCAGGAAAGTAGAAAAGACAACTACAAAGCCTATTTTTAAGTAAGCTAATGCTGGTACAATTGCCCAATCAACCGACTGAAATTCGCTCCAGCCAAAAGGTATTACCATTAAAAATCCGAAGAAATAAATCCATTTTACAAATGAAATGGCTTTGTATTTATCCATCAGTTTTTTGACAATAATGAGGTAAAAACCATATGAAACTGCATTTATAAATATCAAGAAATTGCCTAACATTGCATTTGGTGCATTTACCATCGATTTTCCATAGAGAATCAAAGTAATAGTTCCAGCTAGACCTAATAAGATACCAACAATTTTTCGGTTTTCCATCCTCTCTTTTATAAGTATAGCTGAAAGAACCAATACAATCATTGGAGTGGTAACCATTAAAACAGCCCCCATTATGGGTGAAGTATAACTTAACCCTTTGAAAAAGGTAAGCATATTGAAAGCAATCCCGAAAAAAGAAGCGGCAATGATTCTTGGGAAATCAACTTTTTCTATTTTTTCAGTTTTTACAAACAATGTGGAAAGCCAAAATAAAAGCATTGATCCTCCTACACGTAAAAAAATAAACCCGAAAGCATCTATGTAAGTGGGCATTACATCTTTAGCAATGGTAAATGTTACGCCATAAATAATCGAAACCAATGTAGCGGCCACAAGAGCCCAATTTCTTTTACTCATTGTTCAAAAATTGAATAGCTGCATCAACAGTTTTAGCACTGTTTCCAATAAATATTTTTCCGTCAGCAATAATCACCGGACGAGATAAAAAAGTATAATGTTCTAAAATGTATCTTTTAAAGTCAGCTTCTGTAAGTTTTTCGTCTTTCAAGCCCATTTCTTTATATAAAGTGGCTCTTTTGCTAAAAAGCACTTCGTAACTTCCAGCCATTTTTTGCATTTCTTCCACCTGTTTTACAGTCATCGGTTCGGTTTTGATGTCTTGTAATTCGAAAGTGTCAAGGTTTGGTAATGATTTTAAAATGCGTTGACAAGTGCTACACGTTTTTAAGTAATATATTTTTCGCATTATTTTATTTTTAAATATTTATCAGCTTCGTTATAAGAAATCAGTAATTCGATTGGTCCTTCTGCATACGAAGCAACTTCATATTGATTGTAAACCAGTTTTACGCCTTCTTTGGTAAGGAAGATGTTTTTTGGTAAATGAAAAACTTCGTTTGTAAACCAATAACCAGTTTCATTGATATTAGCATTTTTGGGAATATCTTGTTGTTTTCTGAATTTTTCCTCAGCTAGTTTTGTAAATCCTTTAAGGTTCGAAAATAAATTTTCTTTTTTAATCTGTTTACCAGTTTTAGTATCAATGAAAAATGAAAATGAAGCTCCGTTTCCATGAGCTCCACCAGTAAAAGCATAGAAATCGACTGTCAGGTTTAATAACTTTGAGGATTGGTAGTTAATAGTTGCATTGGCTATACCTTCCCATGCAGTAAAATAGTCAACATCTTCTTTTAAAAATTTGTTATAATCTGTTATGAAATTATTGCAAATTTCATCAAAATTTCTTGGTTCATGAAGAGAATCGTTAGTAAAAATAGAATTGATTCTTTTTAATAATAATTTGTCAATACTATCTGTAACCACAGATTTTGATTTAAAAAATGGAACCTCAATTTTTATTTTAGTTGTGTCAGACTTATGTATGCTATACTTTTCGAATTTTTTTATTTCAAAAGTCAAAGTATCAATTCCTGATTTTACTGAGTCATTTTTGGTAATTGTTTTTTCAAATTCTGTAGTTGGATTTTCCTTTTTACAGCTAATAAAAATACTGGCAAGAAGCGCAAAGTAAAATAATTTCCTCATGTTAAAAGTGTATTAAAATCTTTTACAAAATTAACTTTTTAACTTTATGGTTGGAGGTTTTGATTTATTTTTGAAAAAAAATAAAGTATGGGTATTTTTACAAAAGAAATTTCTATTCGTTGGTCTGATCTTGACCCGAATTTTCATATGCGCCACAGTGCTTTTTATGATTTTGGAGCACAACACCGTATCGAAGTGTTGGAACAGCATGGTTTAACCATGAAAGTGATGCAACAGCAATCTTTTGGGCCAGTTTTGTTCCGAGAAGAAGCAATTTTCAGAAAAGAAATTCATTTAAGTGATACAATTACGATTACAACCAAGATGGGAAAAATGAAAGCAGACGCTTCGCGCTGGACAATTGTCCATGAATTGAAGAACCAAAGAGATGAACTTTGTGCAGTAATTAGTGTTGATGGAGCCTGGATGGACACAAAGCTGAGAAAATTAGCAAGTCCAACTCCGCAAATTGTTGTTGATGTAATGAATGCTTTCCCTAAAACTGAAGATTTTATACAACTATAACTATGCAAACAACTTTTAAAATTAACCTTTTATCACGCAATGTTCTTTTGAAATTTTTGGAAGGCCACACATTAGAGCAATTAAATAAAGTTCCGGAAGGATTCAGTAATAACCTAATCTGGAATATTGGTCATATCGTAGTCGTACAGCAAATGCTGGTTTACAGATTGTCGGGATTACCCATGATGATTTCAGATGCAATGGTTGCTAAATACATGAAAGGGACAAAACCCGAAACCGAATCAAAACATTGTTATTTATGACTTTGGAGCAATCTAAAAAAGATTTTGAAAATGATATCTTCAAAACCTATACCGAATTTACTACATCAGCTGGATATACGGTTACAAGTGCAAAGGATGCGATGGAATTTAATAATTACCACGAAGGAATGCACACAGGAATTATGATGCAAATCAAAAAATTTCTTTAATAATGTTAAAACTCCCCAAAAGAAAAAACAAAAAAATTTCTCAGGGGAGTTTCTCTTGAATTAAGCAACTCTTTCTTCTTTTTTAAGAATGATATTTTCTTTTAGTTCTACAACTGGAAGCTTAAGCTTAAATAGTTTTCGTTTATGCAAGTAAATTTTCAAACGGAGTTTGTATAAATCATACACTATTATTATTACTAATACCAAACTTACAAGATAGAACATCTTGAAACCTAGGTAAACATAAGTAAATCCAGCCAGCACTGCACCCATAAGGTAAAATACGGTTATTGATAATAATAGTTTAGCCCTTTGTTTTAATGTTTTGTTATTTCTGAATTCTTTCTTGGTAAACATCGAGAACAAAATCCCTAAATCGGTTGTTGTGCCTGTTAAGTGAGTGGTTTTTATTGAAAAGTTAGAAATACTTGCTGTTAAACCATTTTGCAACCCCATAGCAAATAACATAATGGCTAAAAGAATTTCGGTCTCTGCTAAAGTTTCTCCATAGAAGTTATCGCCGTAAATACTCACAGTAATTAAGCAAAGTATTTCCAGAATCAATGGAATGGAATGGGCAATATAGCTGTTCTTATGGTTAAGATGTATCACTGCCAAGTTTGAAACGAAACTCCCTAAAAAGAATAATAAAATCCAGGATAAAACTACAACTGTCTGGTATAAATTTCCTTTTACAATTTCTGAAGCAAGAACTGCATAATGTCCCGTTATATTTGATGAGAATGAAAAGAATAGCAGTAGCGAACCGATATTGATCATCCCAGCAGAAAATGCGGATAATGAACCAAGTTTGAGATTGTCTGAATGTGATCTGCTGTTACTGTATTTTCTAAGCATCTTTACTTGTTTTTTTCAAATGTTAAGCGGGCAATGCCCCGTATATCTGTGTTTGTGTTAAAATTGAGTACGAGTTTATTGTCTGATATTTCTGTAAGGTTATAATTTTCTACAGTGTTATCATTGTACTTTAACTCGAGAATGTTTCCTCTGCCTTTAATCGTCCAGGTTATTTCTTTTGTTGTGTTCTTTCCTTTCAGAATTAATTTTTTGTTGGGTTTAAAAATCCATTTTTCGGCTTTATGAATGACAAGGTTTTGACTGGCGATTTCTTTAACATAACCAGAAACATTATTGAAGTCTTTACTTACAGTGTCGTTTTTGTCGACCTTTTCATATTCCCAAATTGATTCTTTCCAAACGCCCTCAATCTTTTTTTCTGGATTCTCGGCCATACTTGTCATAACTGTAAGACAAAAAATTATCAGCAATGGAATACTTATGTATTTTAAAATAATTTTCATTCTTTTAATTAACTAATTGAAACCTGATTCAAGAAGACTTCGGTAATTTTTCCTTTTTCTTGTTGTGGAGTTTCAGTATTTGTGTTTAATGTAATTACTTCGACATTTGATTTTCTAATAAAAGGACTTAAGTCAAAGCTTTTTCTATGTGAAAGTTTTTGTTTTCTATTGGTAATAAAAATCGTTTCAACTTTATTGGCTTTTAAATAGCTATTAAACGCAGTTTGATTGTATCCAGTAAATAGATCTATTTTAAATGAGTTAATTTGTGAGTCAAATTTGTTGCAAAGTACTTCGTAGGCTTCTTCAAATTCATTGTTAGTTAACGAATCTATTTGTTTCATTTTGGAAAAAAACAAAAGTTCTCGTATTGAATCACTCAATGTTAAACCGTGAAGTAAAATAATATCTAGACTAGTATCTGATGAATTATTAGCTAAAACCGTTTTTAAAGTGTTTAATGAATTAACGGTAAAATCAGTTGGTATTAAAATTGTCTTTCTCATGCTTATTTTTATTTGTTTTCTACAAAGCAAAATTAGAAGCAGAGTATTAGAGCGTTATTAAAGCTGGATTAGAATGTTATTAGAATTTTAGAATAAGATTAAAATGGGATTAGAAAAACTTATAGAAAAGTTAAAAAAGTATTTTAGCCTACTGTTTTAATTGATGGAAGAGTAATTTGAACGGTTGTTCCTTGATTTTCTATTGAGGTTACAAGTATTTTTCCGCTGTGCATACGTATAATGTTTCTAGTCAACGGAAGTCCTATCCCATAACCTTCGTAGTTTTTAGTGTTTGAAGCTCGAAAGAAAGGATCGTAAATGTATTTTATTTCGTTTTCAGGAATTCCAATTCCTTTGTCTTTAATAATGATATATACATAATCATCAGATGCACCTATCGATACGGTTACATGGTTATAATCGGAATATTTACAGGCGTTGCTAATGATATTGCTAAATGCAAGATGTAATAATTGTAGATTTCCATTTACTTTTAGTTTTAAAGGGTTTTCTGGTAGTAACTCCATGTCTAGATGTATCTTGTTCTTGCTGTTTAAGGTGTCAAGGTTTTCTTTTACATCCCAAATAAGTTGATCGATACGTATTTTTTCAAATTTTTGGACTTTGCCATTGAATCCAGTTTGTGCCAAGAATAAAAGAGCCTTAGTTTTATTGTC
>CAMLKV010000074.1 GCA_946480635.1 uncultured Flavobacterium sp. | reverse complement strand
TTAGAAAAGCATACTTATTAGCATTTAACTGACTTATTTTTAAATCTAAATGTTCAATAGTATCTCCCAAGACTATAGGAAATACATTTGCATTTTGCTGAATGTTAAATACATAATCGCTTCCTTGTGTCTGATTTCCATCTGTCAATAAAACTGCAGGATGATTTTGAGTTCTATATAATTGCTTTAAATTTTCGAATACTCTATAGATATTCGATTGCTTCCCTTTAAAATCAAGATCTTTGTCAGAATTAAATTCTTCGTCAAAAGAAAACAATTGTACTTGATATTTTTCTTGTAATTTAGAATTCGAGTTTAATAAGTCAGCTATTTCTTTAGCTTTTTTATCCTGATTTAAGAAAGAAATAGATTCTGAATTATCTACAACAATTGGCAAAGGAGTTTTTTGTGTTTCATAAGTTTTTCTGGAAATAATTGGATTAATCAATAACAATAAAACCAAAAAAATCGATGCAAAACGTAAAAAAGCCAAAAACAAATGCAATCGCGATTTGTAATTGGCTTTATATAAATATTGGTAAAATGCAATTCCAGCAGAAACCATTATAGCTAAAAGTATAAATAAGATATAACTGGAATTCATTATTTTAAGAATTACTGTTTTGGACAAGTTTTATTGTATTCATCAATCATGATGAAATATGGTTCTAAAGCTTTATTTTCATAAAATTTAGTCCTAAAACTTTTTCTTTCTTTTCGTGGCAATTCCTTTGCTTTTGCTTTATATTCCTTTTCTTCTTCTTTATATTTCTGCACGGCAGATCTTTTGTCTTCTTTTGTAAACGTTTTTTCTAAATCCATTTTAGCAATTAATTCTGGACAATCTTTAAAAATTTCTTTAACTGCTATTTTAAATTTATCGTCAATTTTGCCTAAATTAAAAAGATTTACTCTGTTATAATCAATGGGTGGAATTGCAAAATCTTGATTGGCTCCTTTCAAATATACAGGTGTACAAATGTATTGAGCACCACTACCGTTGGGTTGAGTCAAAAAATAACTATAACCATAAAGACTTATATTATCTTTTTTTATTAGAGGTAACCAAATTTTTTTATTCAAATCAACTATTTCTCCTGCAGAATTTACTGTTTTAAGATTAATGTAATCATATTGGATGTCAACATCATCTTCATTACCTAATAAAACAATACTCTTTAAATTTTTGGATTGTAACTTTTTAACCTCTCCATTAGAAGTAGCTCTAAAATCAAAAACTTTGTCATCTAAATTTGTTTTGTTTTCAATAGTTTCAAAGCCCGAAATAAATCCCATGTTTACTTCAAAAAAGCGATTTTCAATAAAACCATACACATAACCTTCTTCTACATGATTATCGAGAAAAGTTAATTTTGCAGGAACATATTCAGTTCCAAAAGTAAGTTGTAACATTGCATCACCAGGCTTTTGAGCAAAAGAAACTATGGTAATTAAAAAGAAAAAAAGAAAAAAAAATTTTTTCATAAGCAGTCTTTTTAAAATTATGTCAACATACCTCCATCAACATTCATTACTTGCCCAGTAACATATGCACTCATATCAGATGCTAAAAACACACATGCATTAGCAACATCTTCTGGAGTTCCTCCTCTTTTTAAAGGAATAGAATCTCTCCAACCTTGAACTACATCATCATTTAATTTTGCAGTCATTTCTGTTTCAATAAATCCAGGTGCAATAGCGTTACAACGAATATTTCTTGAACCTAACTCTAAAGCCACTGATTTTGTAAAACCAATAACTCCAGCCTTAGAAGCCGCATAATTTGTTTGTCCAGCATTTCCTTTAACTCCAACAACAGAACTCATATTAATAATTGAACCAGCACGGTTTTTAAGCATTACTTTTTGAACCGCCTTTGTCATGTTGAATACTGACTTTAGATTAACATTGATTACCTGATCAAAATCTTCTTCAGAAATACGCATTAACAAATTATCTTTTGTAATTCCAGCATTATTTATTAAAATATCAACTGTTCCAAAAGTAGCAATAACATCATCAACTAATTTTTGAGCTTCGTTAAAATCAGCTGCATTCGATTGATAACCTTTTGCTTTTACCCCTAGAGCACTTAATTCATTTTCTAACTCTTGAGCTGCAGATGCAGACGAACTATACGTAAAAGCTACATTTGCACCTTGTTGTGCAAATACAACAGCAATACCTCTTCCTATACCACGACTTGCGCCAGTAATAATTGCTGTTTTTCCTTCTAATAATTTCATATCTAAAGATTAATATTTTAAAGTAGCCAAATATATCACTATTTTAAAAACAAAAAAAATTGATTTTGTAATTAAACCTTTCGAAACTATTAATGTCAAAAAGGTAATTAACTAAAAAAGTGCTTATGAAAGTATTCATTAATCAATTATTTATCATTTCGGGACTTTGCTTTTTTTTAACTTCATGCTCAAGCTCCACCGAAAGCGAATATCAATCAGTCACAACTGAAGAATACCCTAATGTAGAGGCCACCTTTGGGACTAAAATAGATTTGGTAAATCTTTATAACTATGCAAACCAAACCATTCCTAATTATATTACTAAAGACAATTCGGCTTCAAATCCAATAACTAATAAAGGAGCTACATTAGGTAGAGTACTTTTTTATGATAAAAATCTTTCTTCAAACAACACAATCTCTTGTGCAAGTTGCCATCAGCAAGCCAATGCATTTAGTGATACAAACGATGTGAGTTTAGGAGTAAACGGAACAACATCAAGACACACTATGCGTCTTATAAATACGAGATTTGCTAATGAATCAAAATTCTTTTGGGATGAAAGAGCTGGGACTTTAGAACTACAAACTACACAACCTATTCAAAATCATACTGAAATGGGATTTAGCGGTAATAATGGTGATCAAAATTTTGCAGGGTTAGTGACAAAATTAAATGAAATACCATATTATAAAGAGCTTTTTAAATTTGTATATGGTTCTGAAGAAATTACAGAGAGTAAAATACAGCTTGCATTGGCACAATTTATAAGGAGTATCCAGTCTTTTGATTCTAAATACGATATAGGAAGAAGTCAAGTAGCTAATGATGGGCAGCCTTTTCCTAATTTTACCCAACAAGAGAATAATGGGAAGAATTTATTTTTAACTCCTCCAGTTTTTGATGCAACTGGAAACAGAACAAGTGGTGGTTTAGGTTGTGCTGGATGTCATGCCGCTCCAGAATTTGACATTAACCCAAACACAAGAAACAATGGTATTATTGGAACTTTGGCAGGTTCTGGAATTGATATCACAATTACACGTGCTCCTTCATTAAGAGATTTAGTAAAACAAGATGGAACACTAAACGGAAATTTAATGCATACTGCAGGAATAAATAGCCTACAAGCAGCTATTGGTCATTATGGAACAATAAATTTAGCTCCAGGTAATACAAATTTAGATCCAAGATTGACGCCTAATGGGTTCGGGCAGCAACTTCATTTAACAGCAGCAGAAGTAAATAGTGTTATTGCCTTTCTAAAAACACTATCTGGTTCAAATGTGTACGTAGATCCAAAATGGTCAACACCATTTTCAAATTAAATATCAAAGCGCTTATATAGCGCTTTTTTGTTGAAAAAATACCTTTAAAAAGTAAGTAACTTTTTTCATACTCCAAATTCAATAACTATCTTTGCTGTTCTGAAAAAAATACGTTAGAAAACAAATGAAGATATCATATAACTGGTTAAAGCAATTTATTAAAACTGATTGGGATTCGGAAAAAACTGGAGCAATGTTAACCGACTTAGGTCTGGAAGTAGAAGGAATTGAAAAATACCAATCTATTAAAGGAGGTTTGGAAGGTATTGTTGTGGGGCACATTCTTACATGCGTACAACATCCAAATGCCGATAAACTTAAAATCACAACTGTAGATATTGGTGGAGAATCTCCTGTTCAAATTGTTTGCGGTGCGAGTAATGTTGCTGCCGGACAAAAAGTTCCTGTTGCCACTATCGGAACTAAATTATATGATAAGGAAGGTAAGGAATTCGAAATCAAAAAAGGAAAAATTAGAGGTGAAGAAAGTCACGGTATGATTTGTGCCGAAGATGAATTAGGATTGGGAGACAGTCACGAAGGAATCATGATTCTTGACGAAAAACTACTTCCCGGAACTCCTGGTTCAAAAGTTTTCAATATTGAAAATGACGAAGTTTTCGAAATAGGATTGACACCAAACCGTGCTGATGCAATGAGCCACTGGGGTGTTGCCCGCGATTTGCGTGCCGGTATGTTACAGCAGGACGAGCACGTTGAATTGATTACTCCTTCTGTAAGTTCGTACAAAGTAGAAAAAAGAACACTTAAGATTGACGTTAAAGTTGAGGATAATAAATTAGTCCCAAGATATTGCGGTGTTACCATCTCTGATTTGAAAGTGGGACCCTCACCTGTGTGGTTACAAAATCGTTTGAAAGCCATCGGACTTACTCCTAAAAACAATGTAGTTGACGTTACTAATTATGTATTACATGAATTAGGTCAGCCGTTGCATGCTTTTGATGCTTCTAAAATCCACGGAAAAGTGATCGTTAAGAATGCAGAAGAAGGAACAAAATTCATCACATTGGATGATGCTGAGCGTACTTTAAGCAAAGAAGACATCATGATTTATGATGAAAAAGGGCCGTTATGTATAGCTGGTGTTATGGGAGGAAAAAATTCAGGGGTTAATGAAACTACTACTTCCATTTTCCTTGAAAGTGCTTACTTCAATCCAGTATCTGTAAGAAAAACGGCTAAGCGCCATGGAATCAATTCAGATGCATCATTCCGTTTTGAAAGAGGAATCGATCCAAGTATTACTGAATATGCTTTAAAGCGTGCGGCTATTCTAATCAGAGAAGTGGCAGGTGGAGAAATGACTTCGGATATCATCGATGTGTACCCTAAAAAAATTGAAGATCATCAGGTTTTATTAAACTTAGAAAAAGTTAATAAATTAATCGGACAGACTATTCCGGATGATGAAATCAAAAACATTTTAGTTTCATTGGACATCAAAGTAAATAGTATTTCCAAAGTTGGTTTAGGACTTGTAGTCCCTGCATATCGTGTGGATGTAACCCGTGAGATAGACGTTATCGAAGAAATTTTACGTGTTTATGGTTACAATAACATTGAGTTTACTCAAAAGTTAAATGCAACTACTGCCCATGCTCCAAGAACTGAAGATTATAAAATACAAAATATTGTTGCTGGATTATTGGTTGGAAACGGTTTCAACGAAATGATGGCCAATTCTCTAACAACTCCTTCTTATGTTGCTTTAAGCGAGAGTATTAATGAAAGCAATAATGTTTTGATGTTAAATCCGTTGAGTGGCGATTTATCTGCGATGCGACAATCTTTATTATTTTCAGCATTAGAAGTAGTTTCATTTAATATTAATAGAAGAAATTCTGATTTAAAATTGTTTGAATTTGGTAAATCATACCATAAATTATTGTCAGGATATCAGGAAAATGCACATTTAACATTAACCGTAACAGGAAACCGAAATAGTGAAAGTTGGACCGTTGCGCAAAAAACTTCTGATTTCTTCTTATTCAAAGGATATATTTTAGGTATTTTAGAACGTTTAGGTTTGACAAAAGCGTTAGTTGCTAGTCCATTGAAAACAGATGTATATGCCGAAGGAATGGTTTATGAATCAGGAAATTCGACTTTAGTTGAATTTGGAACCATAAAGAAAACCATCTTAAAGCAATTTGATATTAAACAGGAAGTTTTCTTTGCTGATTTCAATTGGAATTCGATTTTGAAAAATATTTCAGCAAACAATATCAAATTTACCGAGATTTCAAAATATCCTGAAGTAAGACGCGATTTAGCTTTATTATTGGATGATAAAATTGAATTCTCAAGGATTTTTGATTTAGCAAAAGCAACTGAGAAAAATTTATTAAAGAAAATAGATTTATTTGACGTTTACCAGGGTAAAAACCTTCCTGAAGGCAAAAAATCATATGCTGTTAGTTTCACATTGCAAGACAGTTCGAAAACATTGACCGACTCTCAGATTGACAAAGTGATGAGTAAACTGACTCAGACTTTCGAAACCGAATTAGGAGCTAGTTTAAGATAAACATCCAACTGTTAAATACAGTTATTTTATTGTAACACAATCTGTAAATCACTAACTTAGTGAAATATAGATTGTGTTATGTTTTTTAAAAAGATTAATATAGAAGACGTTTTAGTTCAAGAGAACTCAAAAGTGAGTCATGAATCTTCATTACTTCAATTTACACAGTCGTTACTTGATACTGATGATTCAGAGCAATATACAATTCTCAATAAGCTTTTCATTGACAAATTAGAAAGTGAAAAGGTTTTTCATATCGATACAATTCGGAAAATATGCATTACTTACCGGTTACGTTTTTTAGAGAGTAAATACTATAAATTAGACATTCCTGACGAGGCTTATATCAAAATCCGACAGATTGAAATTGATCACAAAACATCTTTACACAGTTTTAAAATACTAGCTCCTGCAAAAGCACTGAAGCTTAAAAATTATGATGATCCTTTGTTATTAGTTCCTATGGGGAATGATTATTATTACTTAATTCATAAATGGGGAAACGATTTGAGTCCGTTCCGGAAATGGAAAGCACTACCCTACAGAAATTTTGGAAATTTGTTAGTCTTTATTTTACTAATAAGTATTGCCACGACTTTTGTTTTGCCCTATAAACAATTGGGCGGTGAAACTTACTCAACAGTAAAAATGATTACTTTCCTCTTTATTTTTAAAACCTACTGTGCCATTTATATTTATTATTTCTTCTGGAAGGGAAAACATTTTAGCGTAAGTAACTGGGACAGTATTTATTACAATTAACCACTGGTTTTAGCAATCCTTTTCTTAACCTAGATTAAGTGTATCCGTTAATATTCGGAGTACCTTTGGGTATCAATTTTAAATATAGAAACAATGGCAACAAAAAAAATCGAATTGGTAGCCGAACCAAGAGCACCACATTTTGTTGGTGATGGTTTTAGAGTGCACAATTTTATTCCGAGTGGTTACCGTTTGGATATGGAACGTATGAGTCCGTTTATCATGTTAGATTATAATTCAAAATATAATTTTCCTCCTTCTCAGATTCCTAAAGGAGTTGGGGTTCATCCTCACCGTGGTTTTGAAACTGTAACTATTGCTTATAAAGGAAAAGTAGCGCACCACGACAGCGCAGGCGGCGGCGGAATAATCGGTCAAGGAGATGTACAGTGGATGACAGCAGCTTCCGGAGTATTACATAAAGAATACCATGAAGAAGAATTCAGTAAAACAGGAGGAGAATTCCAGATGGTACAACTTTGGGTAAATTTACCTGCAAAAGATAAAATGAGCAATCCGAAATACCAGGCAATAACCAATGCTGAAATGGGACGTTACGAACTTGCTGATAATGCTGGATTTATAGAAGTCATTGCCGGTAATTATAAAAATGTAAACGGACCAGCATCAACCTTCACACCAGTTCACATGCAAAATGCGAAACTGAATAAAGGGGGCAAAGCAGGTTTTTCATTTCCTGCACATTATAACACCGCTTTATTGGTTATAGAAGGAAGTGTAAAAGTAAATAGTGAAGAAGTTGTACCAACCGACCATTTTGTTTTATTTGAAAACGAAGGTGAAGATTTTACTATTGAAGCACTTGAAAATGCAGTGGTTTTAGTTTTGAGCGGTGAGCCCATCAATGAACCTATTTTTCCTCATGGTCCTTTTGTAATGAATACTCGAGAAGAAATCGTTCAGGCGATAGACGATTTCAATAATGGAAAATTTGGTCATTTAGAAGATTAAATGGCAAATTCCAATAACTAAACTCCAACAATCTAATAATTTAAGAATGAAACCAGAATTTGAAAACATACCGTTAATTAAAAACGAAAGCGAACACCAATTTGAGATCACTGTCGAAAACCACAAAGCTTTAATTGCTTACAAGGAAAGACCGGGCGTAATTACCTTAATACATACAGGAGTTGAGTCAGAACTTGAAGGAAAGGGCGCTGCCACAGCAGTAATTGAAAAGACTTTGGATTATCTTGAGCAAAATAACTACAAACTGGTTCCATTATGTCCATTAGTATTTGCTTATATCAAAAGACATCCAGAATGGAAACGTATAGTCGACGAAAACTTTAAAGGATTTGAAGAATAAAACATTATCAGAATCATGTCAAATGTACAATTAATAATAGAAGAGCGTTCAGCAGATATTGGAAACTTTATGGTTGGTCGCCTACTCCCCTTTCGTGAAAAAAGAACTGTTGGTCCTTTTGTATTTATTGATCATATGGGGCCAGCATATTTAAAAGACTATCAAAACTTAGATGTTCCACCACATCCACACATTGGACTTTCTACATTAACTTATTTGTTTGAAGGCAGTATGATGCATCGTGATAGTTTAGGAACTGAAATAGAAATTCAACCAGGTGCTGTAAATTGGATGACAGCAGGAAAAGGAATTGTACATTCAGAAAGGACGCCACAGTATTTAAGAACATCTGAAAAAAGCTTGCACGGATTGCAGATTTGGGTTGCACTCCCGAAGGAACTTGAAGAAATGGATCCTAACTTTAGCCACGTTGAAAAAGAAGATATCCCACGCTGGGAACAAGACGGTTTATCGATTAAACTAATTGCAGGAGAAGCTTTCGGGCGAAAATCTCCCGTTCCGGTATACAGTCCGTTATACTTTTTAGAGATTAAATCGGATACAAAACAAAAAGTTACAATTGGTGATGAACTATACGGCGAAAGCGCTTTGTACATTTTAGAAGGAAGCATCAGTGACGGAACCAACAATTTTGGTCCAAAACAGATTCTGATTGCCAAAGACACCAA
>CAMLKV010000073.1 GCA_946480635.1 uncultured Flavobacterium sp. | reverse complement strand
CAGGAAATGCATCAATTGCAATGCGAAGCTTATGGATTGCCAATGGCTGTAATATTATACTTTGTCCAATTTTAATTAACGGATTAGGTCCAATACCAGCATTTGGATTAATAGGCGCAGCTATGGCAACAACTATTGGAAGAAGTGTGGGTGTTTTGTATCAGTTTTATCACTTATTCGGCGGCAAAGGAATTTTAAAAGTAAAAATTTCACAGTTTGTTCCTGACTGGGAACAAATTAATGCGTTAGTAAAAATTGCTGCTCCTGGAGTATTACAATTTGTTATTGCTTCTTGTAGTTGGATTTTCTTAGCACAGTTGGTAGCTACAACAGGAGGAGACCATGGCTCTGCAGGCTATCAAACTGCCTTACGAATCATGATGTTTTTCATACTACCTGCATGGGGTTTAAGCAATGCTGCTGCAACTTTGGTAGGGCAAAATCTTGGAGCAAATCAGGTTGAAAGAGCCGAAAAATCAGTATTCACGACAGCTAAGTACAATGTAATTTTCATGGCAGGAATTATGATTTTTTGTTTATTTTTTGGCAACATAGTGATTTCCTTTTTCACGAATGATGAAACAGTTCATGAGATTGCAGTTTCTGCTTTACAAATTATGAGCCTAGGTTACATATTCTATGGCATTGGGATGGTACTCATTAACACTTTTAATGGTGCTGGAGATACTTGGACACCAACAAAAGTAAATTTTTTTGGATTTTGGTTGTTCCAAATACCTTTAGCTTATTTTTTAGCCAAGTATTTAAAAATGGGACCTACAGGAGTTTTTATGGCAGTACCAATAGCCGAAACCGCAATCACTTTGACCAGTATATTTTTATATCGCAGAGGAAAATGGAAAACAATTCAAGTTTAAAAAAAGTCCCAGTTTTGGGACTTTTTTTTTCATCTCTTTATATAACCAGAATATCGTTAAGGTCTCCACTCTACTTTGTACTCCCTGTTAGAAATATTTCCCGATTTTGTATCTACTTCAAATTCAATTAACCCAAAAGGATAAATATCCTTTGTAACAAACCACTTTTTTTCATCTTTTGATAAGGTTAAAAAAACTCTTTTTGCATTTTCTCTATCATTCGGATTTAGAATAAACTCCTCTTTCAATTCTTTATGTACCACTTGAGGCGAAACTTCTGATTTGTCTTCTGTTAAATTAAATATATACTTAAAATGAGCTTTTTCCTCATCTGTCAAACTTATAAAAAGAGGTGTTTTTTTTAGAATATCAAACAATTGCAGTGGCTTAACCGTAATTTGCTCATACCGAACCGATTCATCTATAGTTTTTATTAATCTCCCTGTTTCATCATAAAATTTTGTCACTCCAAATTTGATTTGATCTGAATTCATTGAAGAGCCTATAAATCTTTCTGTTTCTTCTTTTAAAACCCCATTTTTATAGTATCTCATATATTTTTGAAATAATTTAGGACTAGCTAAATCTATCAACATGACATAATCTTCAGTCGTTTCATAGCTCGATATTTTCTCACCATTTTTCAAAATCTCCACACACTGAGACAAATCTTGCATTGGATTTTCTTTTTCTTTTTTTTCTAAACATTCATTAAATTTTTTAATATCAAATCTATCTTGTGTCATAATTTTCTCTTTTGGATATTCTACTCCTTTTTCTGTTTGCCCAGTACACTGCATTAAACTAAATGCAAGAATTATTAAAATTATCTTTCTCATAATTTCTTCTACATATTTGAATTAAGAATTTTCCATTGCCACTTATTGGTTGAAAATCTACTTTTACCTACTTGATGGGTATAATCCATAATATTATCCGTTTTGTGCAATTTATAGGTGAACTTTCCATCATTATCAAATGTATGATACAATCCCATGGCATGCATTAATTCGTGTGGAGCTGTTGAATCGTTTCTGTTTTGATATACCACCACAACTTTTGCATTTCCTCCAATATCCTCAGCTACTCCGTTCAAAGTACCATCTGGCAGCATATACAACCTATAATAATCCTTATAAATATCATTTTTCTTGTCTTCAAAAAATTTATCATCCAATGCTCTATGAATAGAACGAAGATTTGAAGTATCCATTAGTACTTTTCCTTTTTTATCTTTTGTGGTAAAAAATAAATCGAACCACCAATCTCCAATTTTAATACCTTTTTTTTCTGGCTTTATTTTTCCATTTATATAAGATTGCTTAAAAGCGTTGATCAAAATTTGTATTTCGTTTCCTTTGACACTTCCTATATATCCGTTGTGCTCAACAGGAATAAACACTACATTAACATCTTTCACAATATTATTGGGCAGTATGTTTATTTGTCCTACTTTTTTATTGATCTTGTCTTTTGTAGCAATTAATTCTATTTTTTGTAAACTAGAAAACTCTTTTAAGCATTTTATCTCTATTACTTTATCATTATAATGCTTTCCTTTTTTATTACTGAGTTTTTCAAGAATTGTGATCTGAAAAATATTTTTATCATATTCATAACGCATTGAATCTGGTTGTTCTGAAATTTCGATAACTGCATCCAAAACTGCTTTTTCGTTTTTCATTAACGTCATATTGGGCACATAATATCTTGAATAACCATCTACAACAAACATTTCATATTCTAAAAGATGCTTAAAATACAAACTATTATTTTGTGTAAAAACTGCTTTTGGATTTGTTGCATATAAAGTACCATATTTACCTACAACATCTGAATACTTTTCATCAACGGGCATTTGGCTATCAGATTTTCTATTCCAATCAAATCCAAATTCTCCTTTCCAATCTTTGCTTGGTCTAAACTCTACAACACATTTTAATAAACTTTTTGCAACTGGTGGAGCTTTTTTTGGTTTCCCATATGTAACGCCTTTTTCCTCTCCTTTTTCAAAAATTGCTTTATCCGAATGAAAAACTATACTCTCTTCTGCATACATATTGTGGCTACCCACAGTATGCTTAGTGATTTTCCCTCCTACGATACGAATTCTGCTCATATTTAAATCAATGTTTATATATTTCATTATCTAGCAATCAAATATATAAATTGTAGGAAAAATATTTCTTTTAAAGGCATAAAAAAAGTCCCTATTTGGGACTTTTTATTTTATTAAACTAACTGACCACTATAGTCTTGAATAATATCATCAAAAACTTGCAATAAAGCATTATGTTCGTCAAGAGTTACAAGTTTATTTCTATGCTCTTTAAAATGCGGAATTCCTTTGAAATAATTGGTATAATGACGGCGCATTTCAACAATTCCCACACGCTCACCTTTCCACTCCATTGACCAAATTAAATGATTTCTAGCCGCTTCTACTCTATCATTAATGGTTGGAGATGCTAAATGCTCTCCTGTTTTGAAATAATGTTTGATTTCATCAAAAATCCAAGGATAACCAATTGCCGCACGGCCAATCATAATCCCATCTAAGCCATATTTATTTTTGTATTCCAAGGCTTTTTCAGGAGAATCGATGTCTCCGTTACCAAAAATTGGAATTTTTATCCTAGGATTGTTTTTAACTCTAGCAATATGCGACCAGTCTGAATGTCCTTTATACATCTGGGCACGCGTACGACCATGAACAGTTAAAGCGTGAATACCTACATCCTGAAGTCTTTCCGCAACCTCATCAATATTGATTGATGATTCATCCCATCCTAAACGAGTTTTTACTGTTACAGGAAGGTGTGTACTTTTTACTACTGCTTTAGTTAGTCGCACCATTAAATCGATATCTTTCAACACCCCTGCTCCTGCTCCTTTGCAAACCACTTTTTTTACGGGACATCCAAAGTTGATATCTACTAAATCCGGCTGAACAGTTTCTACAATTTTAGCACTCATTGCCATTGCCTCTTCATCACCACCAAAAATTTGAATACCAACAGGGCGTTCATAATCAAAAATATCTAGTTTTTGTCTACTCTTAATAGCATCACGAATTAACCCTTCACTTGAAATAAATTCAGAATACATCAAATCTGCTCCATGTAATTTACACAAGCGACGAAAAGGCGGATCGCTAACATCCTCCATGGGAGCTAGTAACAAAGGAAAATCTGGTAATTCTATTTTGCCTATTTTAACCATTCAGTCTACAATTTATCCACTTCATTATGTATAAAAACAAAAAAAGCTGTAAATAATTACAGCTTCATTTTTGGTGCAAAGATACTATTATTCTACATTTTAGATGCAATGTCTTTACTATATTTTTTTAGAGTAGCTCTAGCCATTCCTAAATTTACTTTAGAAGAATCTACTGCAAGATATACAAAGTAATCTCCGTTTTCTGACAAATCAATAATATGTAATTGATCAGAAAGCGTGATTAAAATATCATCTAGTTTAGATGTAAGGCCCAAAGCTTTAATTGCGCTAAGTTTTGCCTTAACCACTTCAAGATTGTAAGCCGATGCTAATTCTGGATCAAAATTAGGATTAACCGAAAGCGATGCAAATGACATTCCTGTTTTTACTTCAGTCACAGAAACACCAATGAATCCAGCAAGATTATCTTTTAAATCTGAGGTAAATGTTGTTAAAAATTCTGACATAATTTAAGATTTTAGTGTTAATATAGTTTTTGAATAAGATTAAGAAATCGCCTGTAGTTTTAAATGAATAAGCCCCAGTTTACTTGGATTTTTAGTAATTAAAGCCAGATACTCATCCTTTTCGAGTCTACGTACAAAGAAGAGTCCTTTATCTGCATGAATAATCATTTCGTGTGAGGTTCCAAATTTTAGATCCTCAATCAACTCTTTACACATTGTCAATAAAACCCCTCCCATCGCCGCAATATTTCCATCAAAATCCAGATAATGAGATTTTAACAAATTCCCATCACCGTTAAACACAAGAGCAGAGTCAACTCCTGTTTCATCAATTAGTGCATCTAAGTCAAGTTTTTTCATAGATTCTCAGTTATTTAGTTTTAGCTAATGTAATCTTTTTTTTACAAAAAAATATTTATTTGTAGGGTTTTTTTTATAAAATTTTTTTATTAATTTAACAGAATTATTCAGTAAATAAAAGCATCATGAAAAAAGAAACTAACCCAGAAAAACTAAGACAACGTCTTCAAAAAACTCTTTTAGAATTTAGAAAATACAGAATAGCAAAAGGTAAACAGTCAAAAAAAGCTACAATTTTTTCTAAAATTTTTAATTAATACACTTAATGCTAATATGTTCTTAAATTCTTCACTTAATTTTATACTTTTGTAGCAAAATTAACTTTAGCTTTTTGTGATTATTAATTAAAGATATTCAAAGCAAAATCTAATGTTAGATTACACATAGAGTATAGAATGAAGAAGATTAGAAATTTTTGCATTATTGCACATATCGACCATGGTAAAAGTACTTTGGCTGACAGACTTTTGAGCGCTACGCAAACCGTAACCGCTCGTGAAGAAAAAGCTCAGTTACTTGACAACATGGACTTAGAGCGTGAACGTGGAATCACAATAAAGAGTCATGCCATTCAAATGGAGTACAAATACAAAGGTGAAGATTATATCTTAAACCTAATTGACACTCCTGGACACGTAGACTTTTCATATGAAGTTTCTCGTTCTATAGCAGCTTGTGAAGGTGCTTTATTAATTGTAGATGCCGCACAAAGCATACAGGCGCAAACTATTTCGAATTTATATTTAGCTTTAGAGAATGACTTAGAAATTATTCCAGTTTTAAATAAAGTCGATTTACCAAGTGCTAATCCAGAGGAAGTAAGTGATGATATAATAGATTTATTAGGTTGCAAATTAGAAGATATTATTCATGCATCAGGTAAAACTGGCTTTGGTGTTGAGAATATCTTAGCTGCAATTATTGAAAAAATTCCTGCTCCAAAAGGAGATCCAGAAGAACCTCTTCAAGCATTAATTTTTGATTCTGTTTATAATCCATTTAGAGGAATTGAAGTTATTTTCCGTGTAAAAAACGGCGAAATCAAAAAAGGGCAAAAAATCAAATTCATGGCTACTGGCAACGAATATTTTGCTGATGAAATTGGAACCCTTAAATTAAACCAAGTCCCTAAAGACAAAGTCTCTACAGGTGATGTAGGATATTTAATCTCTGGTATCAAAGAAGCTAAAGAAGTAAAAGTTGGAGACACCATAACTGATGCAAAGACCCCAACAACAAATATGATTCATGGTTTCGAAGATGTGAAACCAATGGTTTTTGCAGGAATTTACCCTGTTGATACTGAAGATTACGAAGAACTTCGTGCTTCAATGGAAAAACTCCAATTGAATGACGCTTCTCTTGTATTTACTGCCGAAAGTTCGGCAGCATTAGGATTTGGTTTCCGTTGTGGATTCTTAGGAATGCTTCATATGGAAATCATTCAAGAACGTTTGGAGCGTGAATTCAATATGACTGTAATTACTACGGTTCCCAACGTTTCTTATTTGGCTTACACAAAAAAAGATCCTGAAACTTCTTTTGTTGTAAACAACCCTTCAGATTTACCAGAACCATCAAAACTGGATAGAGTTGAAGAGCCGTTTATCAAGGCAACAATTATTACAAAAGCTGATTTTGTAGGAAATGTAATGAGTTTATGTATTGAAAAACGTGGACAAATTACGAATCAAACTTATTTAACAACTGAACGTGTTGAGTTAAACTTTGACATGCCGCTAGCCGAAATTGTATTTGATTTTTATGATAGATTAAAAACTGTTTCTAAAGGATATGCTTCTTTTGATTATCATCCAATAGGAATGAGAACTTCTAAATTAGTTCATTTAGATGTATTATTAAATGGTCAAAACGTTGATGCATTATCTGCCTTAATCCACGAAGACAATGCGTATCACATTGGTAAAAAAATGTGTGAAAAATTGCGCGAATTAATACCAAGGCAACAATTTGATATTCCAATTCAGGCTGCAATTGGGGCAAAAATTATTGCTCGTGAAACCATCAAAGCCTTACGTAAAGATGTAACTGCAAAATGTTACGGTGGAGATATTTCTCGTAAACGTAAATTGTTAGAAAAGCAAAAAGCCGGTAAGAACCGTATGCGCCAAGTAGGAAATGTAGAAATACCACAATCAGCATTTATGGCAGTATTGAAACTGAATGATTAAAAATATTAAATAACACAAAAAGTCCAATTGCAAATCAGTTGGACTTTTTGCCCTAAAAAACCCAAATCTTATTGACTAAAACTACTTCGAAAATGTTATATTTTGTATCTTTATTAAACCCAAAGTGTAATCTTATGAAAAAAATATTTTACATTTTATTACTATGCTTTGGGAGTAATGCTTTTTCCCAAACCATTACTGTCGACAATACTACAAATAGTGCAAGTGACTTAGTAAATTTGTTACTTGGAAATTCATGTGTCACTGTTTCAAATATTGGAATATCTTCTTCACAATCTGTTGCTTATTTCAACAAAAACGGATCGACTTTCCCGATTAACGAAGGAATAATACTAAGAAACGGACAAGCAATTTTTTCTCAAGGAACTTACACAGGGTCCAACATGAGTTCAGTTGCTACTGGGGGTGGTAGCGATGCTTTTCTTCAAAATTTGAGCAATACAAGTAGTGGACAAACTACCGCAATAACTGATTTGTCTTATCTTCAATTTGATTTTGTTCCTATTTCGAGTGCTTTTAGTTTCGACTTTTTATTTGCTTCTAATGAATACGGACAATTCCAATGTTTGTCTAATGATATTTTTGCATTTGAATTGACCAATTTAACAACTGGTGTAACAACTAATCTAGCGGTGATTCCTAGTACTTCAACACCTGTTTCAGTTAAGACTATTAAAAATGCCATTCATAACAATACTTGTGGATCTTCAAATCCTAGTCTTTTCTCTGTTTATAATGTAAACAATCCCGCAGCCTCAACTTTAAACATGAGGGGTCACACAGTGGTTTTAAATGCTGCTTCAATGGTTACACCAAACACCCCATATCGTCTTAAACTTGTTATCGCTGATTATGGAGATTCAGACTATGATTCGGCTGTATTTATAGGTGCTGGTAGTTTTCAAAATGATTTGGATCTAGGGCCTGATAGAATAATTTGTACAGGAGACACTTATACTTTAGACACAAATCTTGACAATAGTTATACTTTTGATTGGCTTCAAAATGGAAGCTCAACAGGCCAAACAGGATCAACTTTCAATGTCACTCAGCCAGGAACTTATACAGTTAATATAACTAAAGGAAGCTGTACATTAACAGACACTATAGTTTTTAATCCTTTAACAGTTAATACACCTTTGGACTTATATGTTTGTGGGAATGGGAGTCCAAGTTATAACTTCAACTTAACTACTAATAACGAATCAACTCTTGGTATTGACAATGTGGTTTATGATGTTTTCTATTATGATTCTGTTGTAAACGCAAACGCAAACAACCCTATTCCTGCCTCAGATTTAAATGCTTATGCAAGTGCTGGAGGACAAACTATATATATTAAAATATTTAATACACAAACCAGTCAATTTTGTGATGCTATATATTCTTTTAATTTAAACGTTATCAATTCTGTAGTTGCAGGAACTAATATAACAGACTCAATTTGTGATAATCTAGCTGGACAAAACTATACTTTAACTGATTTCGATCCTGATGTATTAAATGGTCAGCCAGCTGGTAATTTTATCATAACATATTATAACACACAAGCTGATGCTCAACTTGGAATAAACAGCATAGGAAATTCTTTAAACATACCTCCAGGATCATCTTCAATAACAGTTTGGATTCGTATGCAAAGTATATCAAATCCGAATTGTTTTGACGTAACTAGCGCTGTAATCACAATTAATCCATTACCAACAGTTACAACTATTGGTCAAATAATAGAGTGTAACAATTACACATTGTTACCAATTGCAAATGGAACATATTACAC
>CAMLKV010000072.1 GCA_946480635.1 uncultured Flavobacterium sp. | reverse complement strand
GAATAACCTTTGGAGTGCATAAATACTGTGCAATATCATTTGTGCCTTGATATTCATGATAATCTAAAAACTGACTATGACTTGGTGCTAAACTTTCATAACCCCAACTTACAACTAAAGGATCCAAATCATTTTGAAATTCTTCTTTAACATATAAAAACGAACTCCCTTTGGGCGCTAGCATCCACTTGTGTAACGTCCCAGTATAATAATCAGGATTTAATTCTGAAATATTTAAATCAATATGACCTGGAACATGAGCACCATCAACAATTGTTATCAATCCGAGTTCCTGAGCTTTATCACAAATTTCTTTAACGGGAAAAATTAAAGCTGTTGCACTTGAAAAATGATTTAAGAAAATTACTTTGGTTTTATCATTATAACCTTTCCAAAACTCCTCTAAAAGTTCTTCTTTAGATTGTATTGGTAAAGTAATTTTTTGACGAATATATTTGGCTCCAGTTTTTTTACAAAAGAAATTCCAAGTTCTGTCCATAGCACCATATTCATGATTGGTGGCCAAAATTTCATCTCCAGGTTGAAGATTTAAGCTTCTCATTACAGTATTGATTGCTACAGTAGGATTTGGAATAAAGAAAAAATCATTTTCAGAACAATGAATAAATTGAGCTAATGCTTTTTTTGCTGTTTTTAAATACTGTGGCTGTTTCACCTGAATAAAATTCACAGGATCCATTTCTAGTTCTTTTTGAAAACGAAGATATTCCTCGAAGATTGGTTTTGGGCAAGAGCCAAATGACCCATGATTTAAAAAGGTAATTGAATTATCAATTTGAAAAAGAGACTTCATAAAATAGTTTTAACCACGTAAAAATAAAAAATCCCGAACATCAATTCGGGATTTTTTATTTATTTTATTGTTATTGGGAAGTTATAAACAACCGGAACGTTTTGTCCTTTTTGTCTACCCGGTGTCCACTTAGGGCATTTAGACAAAACTCTTTTTATTTCCTTGCCAGCACTTCCAACATCTTTAAGTATATCAACATTACTTACAGAACCATCAGCTGCAATGATTATACTAACCTGAACAACTCCTGTCGCTCCTCCTTCTTCCTCTTCAGGAACTTGGTAATTTTTCATAACAAATCTCATGAATTCATTTATTCCTCCAGGGAACATTGGCTTAACCTCTACAGATTCGAAAGGTATTGGCGCTTCCAAAATTTTATCTATTTTATTAGAAAAAACAAGGTTAATACATAAAAAAGATAAAATCAAAATAGTAATTTTCTTCATACGCAATCAATTATGTGTTACTTTCCAGTCGATAAAACTAGACAACAATAATACAATTGATTTTGATAAGAGGTGCAAAAAAATCGATGAAATGCAATTAATCAACTGATTTTTAATAAAATACCCACAAATTATCATTTGTGGGTATTTTATTAAAGTAATATAAAAATTAATTTTTAATAGTGATGGGTAAAGTAAAGACAACTCTAACTGGCTTACCATCCTGATCTCCTGGTGTCCATTTAGGACACAAAGACAACACTCTCTTTATCTCTTCTGCAGTTCCATGACCTAAATCATTTATGATTTTAATATCACCAATAGATCCATTGACTTCAATAACGAAACTAACTCTTAAAACACCTGAGAAATCTTCAATCTGTGGTGCTCTAAAATTCTTGCCAACAAATTTCATAAACTCATTATTTCCTCCTGGAAAGATTGGTTGATTCTCGACTGTTTCAAAAGGTATTGCAGCACTTTTACTTACAATGCTCATAGGCGCTTGTGCTAAACTTATCTGAGCAGCAAATAAGATAACAGCTATTATAAGAAGCTTTTTCATATGTTGTGGTATTTATAGGTTTCAAAATATCAAAACACAGTAGGTAAATCTTTTTTTGGGGCAAAAAAGTTTTAAAAATATAACGCGAATGTAATTTTTTTTTCTCAAAAAACAAAACATTATGTTGATTTTGAGAAAGTTCTTATCATTTAGATCTAAACTCCACTGGAAATCTCATGTTAATTGACACTGGTTTTCCACCTCTATTTGCAGCTTGCCATTTTGGTGCTTCTTTCAAAACACGGATAACCTCCGATACAAAATCCATATCTTTAAACTCAACAATTCTAATATTTTTCATTTCACCTGTTTCAATAATATCGAAGGTAAAAACAACTTTTCCTGCCTGTTTTATTTTTGTTTTGTCTATATTACTGTAAACGTAATCACTAAAAGACTTAATACCCCCACCATTAAACTTAGCCTCTATAAAATCACCGCTTAGATAAACTTCATCCTCGCCAGAAATT
This sequence comes from uncultured Flavobacterium sp., assembly GCA_946480635.1. The sequence continues at coordinate 6,766 of CAMLKV010000072.1, read as the reverse complement.
TGACTAGTTGCAGTAATAGAGATTAAAATCAAAAAAAGTAAAAATATATTTTTCATTAAGGAATATTTAAATATTTATGTGTTTGAAGTGAAACCCTCCATTTAGGATTGTTCATCACATAGTCAACAATCAAAGGTGTAATCTCTTCTCTTTTACTCCATTCAGGCTGCAAAAATAAAATAGCATTATCATTTACTTTTTCTGCTTGTTCTTCTGCAAAAATAAAATCATGCCTATTATAGATAATAACTTTTAATTCATCTGCAATTTTATAAGCATCTGCCACTGGTAATTTATTTTTTTTGGGAGACAAGCAAAACCAGTCCCAAGCTCCAGAAACTGGATAAGCTCCAGAAGTTTCAATGTGCACTTTAAGATTAGCCTTCTTTAATTGTGATGTTAACTGAGTCATATCCCAAGTTAATGGTTCTCCACCTGTAACAACAACAGTCTCTGCATATTTTTTTGCATTGTCAACAATCATTTCAATATGAGTCGGTGGATGGAGTTCTGCATTCCAACTCTCCTTTACATCACACCAATGGCAACCTACATCACAACCACCTATTCTGATAAAATATGCGGCAGTACCGGTATGATATCCTTCACCTTGGATAGTATAAAACTCCTCCATTAAAGGCAACATTTCTCCTTTTTCAACTGCCAATTGTGTTTGTTTTGCAAGCATGATATAAAATTCTAATTTATTGGGGTGCAAAGATAGTTAATTCAGTTCTTACTATAAAGGTTTTTAACCAATTACAAAAAACATATGAAACAACTATAAATTAAAAGAATAGATATTGAAAAATTATCGTATAAAAAAACCGCTTCAAAAAGAAGCGGTTTTGGAAGATTATTTTAAAGCTTTTTGAAGATTTAAGGTATCAGCATTTGTTGGTTCTAATGCTAAAGCTTTAGCAATATAGTCATTGGACTTTACTTTGTCAGTTTTAGCATAATATCTTGCTAATTCTTGGTAAGATTCAACAAATTTAGATTTATTTTTTTCAATCGTTTCTGGTCCTTTAGCTGTTACAACTTTCACGAACTCTTCATAACTCTTAGCCATTTGATCTTTAGCAGTAGCTTCAGACAATAAACCATTAACTCTCGCCCTATAAATATGAGCATCTTGTGTTGTTGGCGAAGCAACATTAACATTACCAAAAGCAACATCAGCCTTTTTAAGAGCTTCTAGAACTTCTGGTTTTTTTACATCTTTACTCGCATACTCAAAGTATAACGAATATCCTAAAAAGAAATTATCATATAAATAGTTTTGTGAATTAGGATTTGAAGTAGCTACTTCATAAATTCCTGCTGCATATTTATATAATTTTTGATCGAAATATACTTTTCCAATATCATTCAATTCATTAGCCATTGGCTTGTCTAAACCAACTGCCTTTTTGAAATTCTCAACAGCTGTTTTATATAAAGCTTCATCGATTACTGGTTTTGCATCACCTGTCACCGCCGGAATAGCTTTTTTAAGTTGAGCCATACCTAAATACAAATAGTCACGACCAATAATTTTATTTTTAGAATTTGTTGTATATTCTGTTAAAGCTGAAATTGCAGCGTCAATATTACCATTTTCATAAGAAGAATAACCTAAATAACGTAAAATTCTAGGGTTCACATTATCTAACTTTTTCATTTCAATTGCTTCTTTCTCTAAAGCTTTATAATCTTTAGCAACAATTAGGAAATCTGCATGACGCATACGAGAAGCTAATGAATAGTCTGTTAAGCTCATGTACTTTTCATAGCTTTCCAAAGCTTTAGCTGTATACTCTTTATATTTTGATTTATCTGCTAAAGCGATACCAAAATAAGTTTCCGCTAATTCACGGTGAACAGGTCCGTAATTAGGATTTTCTGCTAAAACCTTATCTAAAGCTGTTTTTGCCTCTGCATAAGCTTTTGCTCCTTTTAATAAAACTCCTAACTGCATTTTTGCTCTTAACAAAGATGGATCAGCTGCTGCTGCATTACGATAAGCGGCATAAGCTTCATTTTGGTTTTTATCACCGTAATATGCATCTCCCAAAGCCAATAACGTTTGAGCATCATTCATATTGATTGCTTTAGCTTTATTTAAAACTTCGATTGCCTTTTTGAAATTAGGATTGTCCGAATTTGTGTATGCTTTCCCAATATATACATATTGTTCTAAGTCCTTTTTCTTCATATCTTTTGTAGCCTGATCAAAATTGAATTGAGCTGCAGAAGTATTTCCGTTGTCTAAATCTATTTGACCTAATCCAATATAATTGTAAGCTGCAAATTCTTTTGATTTTAATCCTTTATCAAAAAATATCTTAGCAGAATCCTGAAGATTTTGACGTAAATAGACGTTCCCTAATAAAAAAGCCGCTTTACCATTGTCAGGTGTACTCTTTACAGCTCCTTTTAAGATTGATTTTGCTTTTTCATACTGTTCAGCATCGATAGCTTTTTTTGCTGCTTCAACATCTTGGGCAAAAGAAACATATCCTAATCCTAAGAAAACAACGCTGAAAAATTTAATTTTATTCATTTTAGTTGTATTAATTATTTACTTTTTTTCAATTTCTTTTCGAACTATAATGTTACGACTTGGCATTCTCATAGGAACTAATCCAGATTTAAGAATTATGCGTTGACCTATCTCTCCAGCAACAAAGGAAGCAAATCCCATACCCAAACCAGAATATCCTTGATAATTTAACATTTTTATAACACGAGTCGCAGGATATGTTTGTCGTCCTATTTGATCTTGAGTAGGTTGTACAAAGTTACCGTTCTTTGTCTTTACTTCCAAAACACTAACATTATCAACTATACTTTGAAATTCTGGCGACGGTTGAGAAATCCAATTTACCCCAACAACACCAACCATTCCTTTATTCTTAGAAACAAACTCAATAACTTCGTTATTATTGTTGAAAGAGAAAATTTTATGTTTTGGAAGTTGTTGAATTCCAGCAACTTTTTTCATATAAGCAACTGTACTAGAATTGGCATTATCAAAAACCAAACCTGCAAATTTTGACTGATCCTTTTCTTGCATAAATGCTGAAATGTCATTCAAATCAATTTTAATATTTGAATCAGACTTATTTGCTATAAAAGCAACAGCATCCATAGCCAAAAGTGTTTCTTTTGGTTTGATTTTCTTCTCATCAAAAACTTTTGCTTCACCAGGAGATAGAGATCTTGTTAAAATTGCAAGATCATACTTTCCTTCAGATAAAAGTTTTACAATTTCCATCTCAGATTTACCAATAAGTTTAATCTTTGCATCATATTGGTTTTCAAAAACCATGACCTGATCTTCAATAATTGGTAGAATTGTTTCATCAACCAATATACTTACACTACCAGTCAAAATTGTATCTTGTTTATCAGAATCCTTTTTTTGATTACAACTAAAAATAATTAAAGCAGAAACCACAACAACAAGTAGAAAATGTATTTTTTTCATATTAAGATTTTTGGAAAAATCGTATAAATCGAAGGAAAGCATAAATAATTATTATCAATCCTAATGCTATACGATAATTATGAGGCATTTTTAATGGCAATTTATCCCAGAATAAGATAGCAAGGCCAAATGTGAGATAAATCAAAAAGAAGAATATACCTATAACGAGAAGAAATCGCTCTTTAAGCGATTTCTTCTCTTTTTTATCTGAATAATAATTACTCATTACTCTGTTCTAATGTCTAACATAATTGGCAAACTATATCTAACACGAATCTTTTTACCATTTTGTTCACCTGGACTCCATTTAGGTGCATTTTTTAGCATTCTAATTGCTTCTGCTCCTGTTCCAAATCCAAGATCTCTAATAACTTTGATATCTGTTAAACTTCCATCTTTTTCAACAACGAATTCAACAAATACACGTCCTTTAAGATCTTGTTCAACTTCTGGAGTACGGTAGTTCTTTTGAACATATTTAGCAAAACCAGCAGCACCTCCAGGGAATTCTGGCTGCACTTCGATACCAGCTGAACTATATACATTGTTATCTACAACTTCAACAGTTTTTTCAGCCTCACCAGAAGGTTTGTCTATTTTAAAGTCCGCATCTTTATCACCTTTAATATCTTTTTCGGCGATATTTTTGTCCTTAAGCTCTTCAATTGTTTTAATCTCTTCCGTTACCTTTTTAGCTTCTACAACTTTAGGCTCAACGAATTTAACTTCATCAATTTTAGGCTTTGGTGGCTCAACTTTTTTAGGTGGTGGTGGTGGAACATTCTCTTTTGGTTTTTCCATATTTACCAAAACCACTTTCTCATCTAAAGTATTTTTAGCTTCATCACCACTAGGAATTAATTCAATCAATTTTGGTGCACTAACCGCAATTGAAAATACAATCCCTCCTAGCAATAACGAACGTAAAGATGTTTTAGGATTTTCCTTACGTAACACATAAGCTCCATACTTTTTATTACGTCCTTCAAAAACTAAGTCTAACCACTGTGATTTGAATATATCTAATTTCATTTTTTCAATATTTAGGGTTAGTTTATTTATCAAATAAAGCTTTTTCTTCTTTGGTCAAATCAACAATTGCATACGTAGGAACTTTTGCGATTGCCATTTCATCCAAGATATCAACCATATTTTTATAGTTGGTTTTCTTATCAAGCTTTATAATTACAATTAATCCTTTTTTTGGATCTCCATATTTAGCAGGTACAGATTTTACCTTTTCTAAAATTGGTTGACGAATACCAGCCTTACCGTAAGAAGAATCTTCTGGACCTTCAAGAGGAGAACCAAACTGACCCATATACCATTTTACTTTATTGTTCTCTCCCAATAAAATAGTCATAGTTCTATCATCAGCAACTTCAATATCCTCTTTTGGTTTATCTTTATCTTGCTTATCAGGCATTCCCAAGTTCATCGATTGTGGCTTTGACAACGAGGTAGTAAGCATGAAGAACGTAATTAAAAGGAATGCTAAGTCAACCATTGCTGTCAAATCTACCTTTGAATTCGATTTCTTACTTCTTACCTTTTTGTCGCCTTTTTTGCCACCGCCGGCGTCGGTATTTAATTCTGCCATTTCTTATTTTTTATACTGTTAGAAATTTTCTCCGCGTAAACCAGTAACTAAATTGAAACTGTTTACTTCTTGGTCCTGTAAGATATCCATCACTTTCTTAATGTTTGGATATTCTAATTTAGCATCACCCTTGATAGCAAATTTCAACTCTTGCTGATGCAATTCGATATTCGCCATACGAGCGTTATAAATCCATTCTTTCAATTCATTATTTAATGAATCTTTTGGAATTCCTGGTTGCAATCCTGGTTGATTTCTTTCTGAACCATTCATAGCTATAATTTGTCTCAAATTAGCTATTGGCACACCAAAACCATCCATTAAAGCAAAACGTTGTCTTTCCTCTGGAGAGAATGCGATACCATATTTTTGACCCATCATCTCTAGAGTTCTTACTCTTACATCTCTTCCTAAAACTCCGAAGAACACTTTTCCTTCACCAACTGTTAGGGTTGCTAAATCTGTTTCTGGCAACTTAGTTTGCACAGTAGAGTTAGGTGTTTCTACAGTTAACGGCTCAGGCTGTTTTGCAGTAGCTGTTAAGATAAAGAAAGTAAGCAATAGGAAAGCCACGTCACACATCGCCGTCATGTCGATAGCACCAGCTTTTTTTTGCGTTTTTACTGCCATACTTTATTTTTTTATTGCACAACTGTTATAATATAACGTTATACAGAATGTTGTTATTATATTATTTCAAGCTTCCTTTGAAACGTCTGTAAGTATTTACAATCGCGTTTGCAGCTTCGTCAATTGAATAAGTTAATGTATCAATTTTAGAAGTAAAGAAGTTATAAACAACAATAGCTAAAGCAGAAGTTGAGATACCTGTTGCAGTATTGATTAGTGCTTCAGAGATACCATTTGCTAACATTGCTTGGTCAGGAGTACCTGAAGTTGCTAATGCCCCGAACGCTTTAATCATACCTGTTACTGTTCCTAATAATCCTGCTAATGTACCTAAAGATACTAAAGTAGATAAGATTGTTAAGTTTTTCTCTAACATTGGCATTTCTAATGAAGTAGCCTCTTCAATTTCTTTGTGAATAGTTTCAGTAGCCTCTTCAGAAGAGAAACCTTCAGCTTTAACTTGGTTATATTTTACTAAACCAGCTTTGATAGCATTTGCAACAGAACCTTTTTGTTTGTCACAAGCATCGATAGCACCATCAATATCACCACCATTTACACTAGCTTGAACTTTTTTCATGAAAGCATCTAAATTACCTTTACCAGCAGCTTTAGAAATTACTGCAAAACGCTCAAATGAGAAAACAACCACCATCAATAATAAGCCCATTAACACAGGTACAATAGCTCCTCCTTTGTAAACCATTCCTAAATAGTTTCCAGGTAGTGGATGACCTTCTGGATTTCCTCCTTCAAAGTTAGATGCAGCTCCCATTACGAATTTCCACACTAACCATCCTACCACAATACATGCTACGATTACAAGACCAGAGAAAATATCTCCTCCGTTTGAACTTTTTTCTTTTTTAACGTTGTTTGCCATTTTTTTAAAATTTAAATTTTTAATTGATTAATTCTAACGTGAATTTAATGAATAATGGGAGCAAATTTAATTTTTTAGATGTAATAAAAAAACTTTTTTTCAATTAAGTCTAAAAATTAACTGATTTCTGAAAAACGAATATTATTTTTTTTAATATTTTAGCACAATTAAGAATTTTGAG
>CAMLKV010000071.1 GCA_946480635.1 uncultured Flavobacterium sp. | reverse complement strand
ATTTTGGTAAACCAAATTATTTTTCTCGAAACAATTCTGCTTATTGGTTGGGTAAAAAATACATCGGAATTGGTCCTTCGGCACACAGTTATGATGGAGTAAATCGTAGTTGGAATGTTTCTAATAATTCCTTGTACATCAAATCGATGCAAGAATCTAAATTGCCAAATGAAGTCGAAACATTATCTATTACTGACAGATATAACGAATATGTGATGACAGGTTTACGAACTGTTTGGGGTGTTTCTTTAGAAAGAATAGAAAAGGAATTTGGTAAAGATTATCTTGGATATTTACTTCAAAATGCGCAACGATTTTTGGATGATGAAAAGCTGATTATTGAAAGTAATATTCTAAAAACTACAAAAAAAGGAAAATTCTTTTGTGACGGAATTGCATCAGATCTTTTTTGGTTAAATTTGGAATAAATAATTTCAAAGTGATTGCAGAAATTCAACACCAAAATCAGATTTTTAAAATAGATTTATCAAAACCATTAGATATTTCACTGCCAATTTCTAATACTGAACTAAATCCAATTGCTTGGTATATCGAAAAACCAGAAATAGAACCTGTTCGATTTGGTGACTGGATCGGAAAGGTTTCCGAAGGAAGTTCTTCAACAAATTTTAATAATATTTTTTTTAACCCACACGGACATGGTACGCATACCGAATGTCTGGGGCATATCACAAGAGACTTCTATAGTATCAATCAATGTTTAAAGCAATTCTTTTTTACCGCAGAAGTGATTTCGGTTCAGCCAGAAGCTCAAGGAGAAGATTTTGTAATCACTAAAGCGCAAATTGTTGATGCTTCAAAAGATAAATCGCCAGAAGCAATTATAATTAGAACATTACCGAATTCATCGGAAAAAACTTCAAAGAAATATTCAAATACAAACTGGCCTTATCTATTGGAAGAAACGGCAATATTTATCCGTGAAAAAGGTATTCAACATTTATTGATAGATTTGCCAAGTGTGGATAGAGAGCATGATGAAGGTAGGTTATTAGCACATAAAGCATTTTGGAATGTAAAAGATGTGAATCATCTTAATGAAGACGCCAGAATCGATTGTACTATTACAGAGTTAGTTTATGTGAATGATGCAATTGAAGATGGATTTTATATACTAAATCTTCAAATTGCTTCGTTTGAAAATGATGCAAGCCCTAGTAAGCCAATTTTATATAAAATATGATAACAGCAATTATTCCTAAGCTGCCTTTTATTCATAAAAGCAAAACAATTGAGTTTTATGAAAAATTAGGTTTTGTTTTGAATTCAGATTATGATGATTATTGTATTATTTCAAAGGATGACTTGGAAATTCATTTATTTGCCTATCAAAATTTGAATCCAATGAAATCAGATTTTATGATTTATATTCGGTTAGAAGATAAAATTGATGAATTTTATAAAAAATTGGAAGAGAAAAATATTGAAATTCATCCCAATGGAAAACTTGAAGTGAAACCATGGAACCAAATAGAATTTTCGATAATTGATCCTAATGGAACTTTACTAACTTTTGGGCAATCAATATAAAATAAGATGGATATACAGCAACTTTATGAGTTTTGTTTGTCAAAAAAAGGAGTTACAGAGCATTTCCCTTTTGATGAAGATACTTTGGTTTTTAAAGTGGGAGGGAAAATGTTTTGCTTAACATCTTTGCAGGAGTGGGAAAAAGGAAATCCTTCTTTAAATTTAAAATGCGATCCAGAAAAAGCGGAAGAACTTCGCGCTGAATATGATGGAATAAGACCAGGTTATCACATGAGTAAAGTACATTGGAATACTGTCGATTTTCATAAAGACGTTTCTGATAAAATGATGCTGGAATTGATTAACGATTCATACGATTTAGTGTTTAAAAGTTTAACAAAGAAATTACAAGCTGAAGTAATAAATTCTTAATTTAGGCATTACTTTTGATGCTATTGTAAGCGCAAAAAATAATAAACAATAATTATGATTGATAATTTAAAGAAAATATTAAACGAAGACCAAGACCCAAAAGCGATTGAGAAAATTACGGCTAAGCTTGAGAATTTATTAATGACTAACGAAGAAGTAGGTTATATCGCTGTACAAAAAAAACCAGCGATTACAGTTTTTCCTGATAGTATAGTAGTTACTAATAAACGCATCATCTTATGTAAACCTAAAAATTTAGGTTTATCTATGGAGTTTGTAGATTTCAACTGGGATGAAATAGGAGGAACGTTTGTAAAAGAAGGAATTTTAGGTTCTGATTTTACTTTTTCAACAAAAACTGAATTAACTCATACAGTAGATTATTTGCCTAAAAATCAAGCTAGAAAGCTATATACTTTTGCTAAAGAGCAAATGGATTTATTGAAAAATCCGCAAGCAACAACTACTATTGAAACAGCTCCTGTTATAGAAACTCCATCAGCCGTTGAAGAAGAATATCCTGCAGAAATTGTGGAAGAGGTTGAAGTTGAAGAAGTAACTTCATTTGCTGAAATCATGCCTTCAGTTCCAGTAATTAACGAACCAATTATTGAATAGAAAATACAGCAACTAATTCTGGTGAAAGAAAATTAAGTGAAATGAGTAGTGAAGAACTATTTGCTAAACTTCAGAATTATAAAAAATTATTAGATAACGGATTAATTCTTCAGGGAGAATATGACCGTTTAAAAGCTGAAGTTTTACAGTATATGTAATCTCTTAAATTATAAACAAGAAAAAGGCATTAGATTATCTAATGCCTTTTTAATTTTAGTTACATAACACTTTTTTGTTTTGCAACGTAACTGTCAGATTGAAGTTTTAATATTTCAATTGCAGATCTTTTCTTGTAATCGTACAATTCTTTGTCTGACCTGATGTCTTCATACACTTTGTCATAAATCATGGCATCAGTATCTTTTTGTAAAGCACGTTGAAAGTTGTTTTGTTCAATATGAGTTTTTAAAGCAGTTTCATTGTCTTCTAATTTAAAATCATACTCCCCTTTTGGAGAAAGCATCTTAGCTATAATAGGAGAAGTCTCGATTGCTAGAAATAACAACATAATGAATAGCGAAGGTAGTAATGGAAGTTTTCCTAAGGCATTAATCCTTGCCATTAATCCATCAAAATTGTCTATGATGGGTTTAGAATCGGCTACTTTTTTGTCTAAATCGGCTTGTAAAGTCTTTGCTCTGGCTTCTTTATCGGCAATGGTTTTAGAAGAATTGGCTTTTAATGAATCTAGTTGACGTAAGGCCAAATCATGAGCCTCTCTTTTTTCCTTGTAAATTGGTCCTTTACCCATTTTTTTAGTTCCAGCAGAACCTTCAGCCTCTGTAATGTATGATTGATATAAATTGGCTACTTCTTTTTCTTTAGCTTTTATAGTCGATTTAATACTATCAATTTCAGCTTGATTTTTGGTTACATCACTCTTAAAGAAATTGGTAACTTGATTTTTATTGGCAATTGCCATGGCATTCTTTTCCTTTAAAAGAACAGTGTTAATTTCTTTTTCAAATATTTTAATCTCCAAAGGTTTTGATATTACAATAGCAATAATCATTGCCAGAATAATTCGAGGAGAAGCTTGTGCCAATTCAGCCAAAAGATTATCTCTCTTTCTAATGGTTGATACAATAAAACGATCCAGATTAAAAATAAGAAGCGCCCAAACGGTGCCAAATGCTATGGCATAATAGGGATTGTCAAATACAGTAAACAATGCATAAGCACTTGCTAAAAAAGCCATTACAGCTGTAAAAAAAACAGTTGCGCCAATTCCTACATACTTGGTTTGTTCGCCTTCACTGCAAGAGTCTAGTAACTCTCTATCTGCGCCAGAGCACAGAATAAAAAAACGTTTTAACATGATGATTGATTTTGATTGATGATACAGCAAATTTAAGACCAAAAAAATAAATTATATCTAAATCATTGATTTATTTCGACTTATAAAATAATATTAGTTTGAAATGGCAAAGCTAGTTATTTATATTCTACTGATAATCAGAATTTTAAATTAAAATTATTGTAAATTTGTACAACTATTTAGTATGTTCTTAAAAATCCACGTATTTCTGGTTTCAAAAACAAGTTTTACTTCTTTATAAACTTTTAATTTTTGAAATTATGAAAGCAATTCATTACAAAATCTTGGGATTCTTTCTGTTCCTTTTAGGGATGAGTTTTCCCATTATGGCTCAAGAAGCAGTACCTCGCTTTTTGACGGTTACAACTTTGCACAGAAACACTTCTAATCCTGATTTGAAAAAAGAAGATTGGCTTAAAATTGAGAAAGAATATTTTGATAAAGTGGTTATGAAGAATCCTTTTATCTTGAGACATAATATTTTAACTCATTTTTTTACCGAAGATAACACAGAAATTCTCTTGGTACAGGTGTATGAAAATTGGGAAGCTATTGATAAAGCTTGGGAAAAAGATAATGAGTTAGCTAAAGCGGCATGGCCAGATGAAAAAGCAAGAAAAGCTTTCTTTGATAAAAGGGGGGCTTTTTATTCAGAAGGACATTCAGACGAGATTTATACTGTTTTACCTAATCGTAAAATGTTGAGTAAAATACCTGATAAGCAATTGGTATATTATGTGAGAAAAAGTGCTTTTACTGAAAATAGAGAAGGATCAGATAAAGAATTTGAAGCTTTATACAAAGAAGTAATGGATAATCTGATTAATAAAAATGACATGCTTAAAGCATATTATACTTATTCTCATGCTTGGGGTTCAAAAGGAGGTGAGTTTGTTGAGGTTTTTGTATATGATAGTTTAGGAGATATTGAAAAAGCTTGGGCAAAAGACGACGAACTAGCTAAAGCTTATTGGAAAGATGAGACCAAAATAAAAGAGTTTGATAAAAAAATGAATAAATATTTTTCGCCAAATCACGGCGATTATATCTATCGGAACGAAGTTGGTCTACAGAAATAAAAAGAAACCTCAAAGTAATAATGCTTTGAGGTTTTTGTTTTTTAATTAAAATTGATAGTCATCTTCCTTCCGGTGATTTCTTCAAGTGCCCAATCGGAAGAATTGATAGCACCTTCAATGAAACCTGTGTAATCAGAATAAGCTTCACCAATAATATGAATGTTTTTCACGTCTGAATTGTCTAATGCAAAGGCTTTAAATTGTTCTTGAATTTCCCATGACTTTACTCCAGGTCTCCAGCAATGATTTCCAGCACCATAAGGAGCGCACGACCAGTCACGGATTCCGTATGAAACAATAGATTTTTCAATATCTTCTTTGATTTCGTTTAAGCTCATGTTTGCATATTTCAACAAGGCTTCTTTAGTTAGTTGTAAACCTGTAGTCGACATGGCCTCGTTTCCTTGTAGGGAACGATAAACATCTTTTGACATGAAATTTGCAAATTGTTGCTTGATTTCATCGTTGTTATTTACCTCTGCGAATTCATGCTTGTTTCTATTTTCTATATAATAGTTCCAAAATTCTGTTGCAGGTTTATCAGTGTATAATAAAATCATTCCGTAACCATCAAAATCATTCGTTTTAGATCTACGGAAGTAATGAATTTCACGTGTAGGCATTCGGTTTGCTCTCGCTTGTGGTGATTGGTTGTACTCCCACCATGGCTTGTCCAATATGAAAAATACTTTAGTCATCGCAAAACCATTTACACTATCCAACTGTTCTCTGATTTGCTCAGGTAAAGAATGATATAGTTTTTTTAGTGGGTATTGAGGCATTGCCAACAATAAATGGTCAGCTACAAGAGTTAATTTTTCTTCTTTCCTGGAATAAGTCGCTTCTACAAGATTTTTATCGTTGTTTTTAAAAGAAACTAATTTGGCACCATTTATAAGCGTTACGTTTTTTCTTTGTTGAAGTTTTAAAAGCATTTGTTTGGTAATCTCGTCTGTTCCTTTTTTGATGGTGGCCAAAATTTGTCCATCTGTTTTAAAAGCCCTCAACCACCAAATTACCCATTCAATTGCATTTAAATTGTCTGGAATCATGTGGTAAAATGTTCCGGTATCTCTAATTTTCATTAAAGCCTGGTGAGATAAAATTCCATCCTCACTTAATGCATTCCAGAATCCCATTTTCCACATGAATTTTCCATTCAGTTTAGATTCCTTGCGCATGATTCTGAAATCTTCTTCAGTTAAACTGTCAATCCAGTTTTGGCATCCAAAATCTATAGGATTGTTAGGGTTTTTGCCCATCATGAGTAAAATTCCTTTGCGTAATAAGTCAAGAGCGTTTAAATTTTGCTCTTGTAAAGGAAGATCATATTGCGGAAATTGTGAAGGATTTGCCTGTGGTCCATTAAAAGGTACAAGTTCAATTTTTAAATCATCAATTAATTTACCAAACTTGGGTTGCAATTTAGTTTCAAAACGCATTGGTCCCCACTCTGTAATGAAGTTTTCTAAAACAGTGGTTTCTATACGTCCGCCCCAATGATTTTCTGAAGCTTCTAAAAGTATTACGTTGTAATCTAAATCGCTAAGTTGAAGTGCGCTGTAAAGCCCTGAAATTCCTCCTCCGGCTATACAAATAGTCTTTTTCATTTTGTGTTTGTTTGGTGGAGCAAACTTAAAAAAATTGATTGGCTTTCGTTAAATCAATTTACAATTTCTTCAGAAATCTTTTCTCCGTTTTCGTAATGTTTTATCATATCGAGTTTTCCAGCTTCGTTATAAAAAAACCACTTTCCAGAGTAAAACCAATGTGTCTCCTTTTCGGTAATTACAAATTTTGTGTTTCCTTCCGATTGTTTTTTGCCATTTTCGTGATAAAAAGTAATGTGGCTTGAATTTTCTTTGTACTTTTCTTTTTTCTCGATGTGGTTGTTTCTATAGTATTTCCAGGTTCTTATAGGCTCTCCTTTGCGATATCTCCCTTTCGTTTTAATTGTAATTGAGTCGCTCAACTCAACTGTCTCAATCCATAATCCTTCTCTTAGTTTGTTTTTTGTTTGATTGGTTTTGCAACTAATGAGTATTGTTAGAAGGGTGAGTAAAATAAAATTATTTTTTGCAGACATAAATAAAAGCTGGGGGTAAATTTAAAAGTGTAAAATTGATGTTGACTTCGCTAAAATACCTTTCTAGTTTCTTTTTTGCATTTAAAGAATATTGAAATTGAATGTATCTTCCGTTTTCAGATAATGCACTGTCAGAATTGGTTAAGATACGATGGACAACATCATCTGGAATCATCGCAAAGGGTAATGAAGAAACAATATAGTCAGCAGAAGAACATCCGTTTTCTTTTAAATATTCTTCAATTTTTTCGGCACTATCTTTAATTAAAACAAGTCGGCTGTCTTTGATTTGTTCTAGTTCTTCTATAAAAGTTGGATTGATTTCAAATGCCAATAGTTTTGAATCAGGAAGCATGTTTTCAAGGAGTTTTTTGGTAAAAACACCTGTTCCTGGACCAAATTCTACAATACATTGCGATTGACTAAAATTGATGGGCTCCAACATTTTTTTAGCCAAAAAAGAGGAACTAGGCGACAAAGCGCCTATAGTTCCTGTAGATTTTAGTACTTCTGATATAAATTTTTTCTTACTCACTGAATTTATTTATTCATTTCAGTAAAGTATTTATAGAATAACGGAATAGTTTCGATTCCTTTTAGATAATTGAAAATGCCATAATGTTCGTTAGGTGAGTGGATAGCATCACTATCAAGTCCAAAGCCCATCATGATTGTTTTAGATTTTAATTCTTTTTCGAATAAAGCAACAATTGGAATACTTCCTCCAGAACGTACAGGAATTGGCTCAACACCAAATGAATCGTGGTAAGCTTTTGCAGCGGCTTGGTATCCAACACCATCAATAGGAGTTACATATCCTTGTCCTCCATGATGTGGTGTAACTTTTACTTTTACTGCTTTAGGTGCGATACTTTCAAAATGTTTTTTGAACAATTCTGTAATTTCCTCCCAATCTTGGTTAGGAACTAAACGCATAGAAATTTTAGCATAAGCTTTGCTTGCAATAACTGTCTTTGCACCTTCGCCTGTATATCCTCCCCAAATTCCGTTTACATCTAATGTAGGTCGAATTGAGTTTCTTTCATTTGTAGTGTATCCTGTCTCTCCGTATTCTTCAGCAATATCAAGCGCTTTGTTGTAAGCTTCTTGACTAAATGGACGTTTTGCCATTTGTGCTCTTTCTTCTTGAGAAAGTTCTTCAACTTTATCATAAAAACCAGGAATAGTAATATGATTGTTTTCATCATGTAAAGAAGCTATCATTTTAGTCAATACATTGATTGGATTAGCAACTGCACCACCATAAAGGCCAGAGTGTAAATCTCTGTTAGGGCCAGTAACTTCTACTTCTACATAGCTTAGTCCGCGTAATCCTGTTGTGATTGATGGTTGTTGGTTAGAAATCATTCCTGTGTCAGAAATTAAAATTACATCATTAGCTAATTTATCTTGGTTTCTCTCTACGAACCAACCTAAACTTTTAGATCCAACTTCTTCTTCACCTTCAATCATGAATTTTACATTACAAGGCAAGCAGTTGTTTTTAATCATGTACTCAAATGCTTTTACGTGCATGTACATTTGACCTTTATCATCACAAGCACCACGAGCAAAAATAGCTCCTTCAGGATGTAAATCGGTCTTTTTGATTACTGGTTCAAAAGGGGGAGAGTCCCATAATTCAATTGGGTCAGCTGGTTGAACATCGTAATGGCCATATACTAAGACAGTTGGTAGGTTTTTATCAATTATTTTTTCACCGTAAACAATTGGATATCCTGGTGTTTCGCAAAGTTCAACCACATCACATCCTGCTTTTTCTAAACTAGTTTTTACAGCATTTGCAGTATCAATTACATCTTGGGCGTAAGCACTATCAGCACTTACTGAAGGTATTTTTAATAAATCTATTAACTCATTTAAAAAACGCTCTTTGTTTTCCTGAACGTATTGTTTAATATTTTCCATTGTGTTTTTTTGTAAAGAAAACCAAAGATAGGAAATTGAGAGGGCAATTTCTAAATTTTTGGTTTCATTTAAATTTTTCTTGGAATTTCTACTTTGGAATTTGGAATTTAAAAATAATGTGTATATTTGCAC
>CAMLKV010000070.1 GCA_946480635.1 uncultured Flavobacterium sp. | reverse complement strand
TTCGATTATCTAACTCGATAAAATTTGGAATTACCTGTATTTCATTTTTAATATTAAATAAACGAAGTGTATCATCTTTTAAGCTTTGTGAAACAGAAGTCACAACATCCGATTTATTAATGCTAAAAGTAACAGCAGGTTTGTAAAAAGGATGGTTACCTACCAAGGTAATATCAGTTCCATGTAATGTTGTCACCATTGGTATTTTAATTCCTTCATCTTTAAGCATCTGTTTTGCCATATAACCTGCATAAGCATGAGGAATAGCATAATGCACATGCAATAAATCAATTTTATGTAGTTTAACCATGTCAACTAATTTACTTGACAATGCTAATTCATACGGTTGATAATGAAATAAAGGATACTCGGGAACATTGACTTCGTGGTAATGCACGTTTGGATTAAGAAGTGCTAAACGTACTGGTTGACGATATGTAATAAAATGAATTTCGTGTCCTCTTCGGGCTAATTCAAGACCTAACTCTGTGGCTACCACACCACTACCTCCAAAAGTTGGATAGCAAACTATAGCGATTTTCATCTTACTAAAGTACTAAAAACATTAGTACTCATAAGAACTTTTAGACAAAATTAACTATTACTTTATTATTGCTTCGTAAATAATTTTTTGAATATCCTCGCGAATATTTTCTTTCGAAAGTTTGTTAGATGCATTACTGTCAGGATATGTTCTGTTGGAAAGGAAAACATACACAATTTCAGTTTCTGGATCTGCCCACGTCATTGTTCCCGTAAAACCAGTGTGTCCAAAACTTGTTATAGAAGCACATCCACATGTAGGTCCAGAAGTCCCTGCTAATTGTGGTTTATCGAAACCAAGTCCTCTTCGATTACCTTCAGTACAAAAATAGCATGAGTTAAAATCATTCAATGTCTTTTCTGAAAAGAATTGAATTCCACCATAATTACCCTTTTGCAAATACATTTGCATCATTTTAGCAATATCAATAGAATTTGAAAAAACACCAGCATGTCCTGCAGCCATGTCATGAACATAACCATGAATCACCTGATTTCTAAAATACTTATCATTCTCTGTTGGAGGTATTACATCTTCAGAAAACTTTCTTAAAGGATTATACATTGTACTGTTCATTCCTAATTTTGAGAAAAAGTTTTCAGTAGCTAAAACATCTAATGTTTTTCTATGATGGGTCTCTAAATATTCTTTAAGCAAAATAAATGTAAAGTCACTGTATTTATATTCTTTTTTAGGTAACAGCTTACTTCTTATTATTTTATTAATGATAGTATCGTTGTAAGTATTAGTGATGTATAAATTTTCAGCTACTTGAGTAGTAAAACCTTTTAAACTTGTTTTTTTGTAATATTTACCTAAAGGCTTTTTACTTACAGAATCTAAAGTACTTTTATAAAAAGGTTCCCAAGCTTGCAAGCGTGCATAATGAGATAATAACTCTTTGAATGTAATAGAATCCTTATTGGTACCCTTTGCCTTATGAATCATTTCTCCCAAACGTGTTTCTAATTTGATTTTTTGGTGATCATAATCAAGCATTACATTTGGCAGAGTTCCAATGATTTTTGATAATGAAGCAATATCATAAATATCAGAATTTTTAACCTTTATATCTTTTTTATAGGTATGATAGCCAAAAGATTTCTGATAGATGACTTTTCCTTTTCGAGCCACTAAAACTTGTGCTCCGGGTGTCATTCCTCCGTCAATTGCTTTTTTAACAACTCCGTCAATTTTAGATAAAATTTTTGAGTCCATTCCAACCGATTCAGGATTAGTGAAACCTAATCTGTTAATCACTTCTGTAGATAAGCCGTCTCCTACCTTAAAATCCTCATTAATAGATACTGGCAATTTTCCTTTAGCTTGAATTGTACCAAAGATTAATTCGGCAGAAATTTCTTGTGGAATATCTCCATTTTGATATGAGACAATAACACTTTCAAATTTATCAAATGACTTTATTGGCAATAATACATATGGTTTTGAGAACACATCTAAAATAACATCATTATGTTCTGCAACTTTATTCACTAATTCTAATTCTCTGGCTGTAAATTCATGCTTTTTCCACCAAGATTTATCCGAAACATGATAACCTATAATTACTTTATCATACTTCTTTAACTCTTGATTGAGACTATCAATGTTTTGATGAGAGACTTCAGTTACTTCGGCATATTTTTTTAAGGTCGATAGAAAAGCAGTATTATTATCATCTCCTATTTTTACATAAGCCAATTTAGATTTTGTCAAATCTTTTATTGGAATTGTTTCTTCATCATTCTTAATGACAGTTATTGCATTTTCATACAATTTATATTGTAATGATGCACTTTCGGGTTTGTTAATTTCATTATATAAACCATCAATTTGAATTGGCTTGTAATGGTTTAAACCTGCTTTATATTTATACTTTAAAATCTTCTTCACTGAAAATTCAATTCTTTCATCTGTAATTTTTGGAATTGAATCTGTATAAGCTTGTTTAAATTTTTCTACCGCTTTAGGAACATCTTCTGCGAAAAGTAAAACATCATTACCCGCCATAAAAGCCTCAAAATCAATATCTCCAGGTTTTTTAAAACTACTGGCTCCTTTCATATTCAGAGCATCTGTAAAAATTAATCCTTTAAACTTTAATTGTTCTTTAAGAATATCATTTACAACATGATATGAAATAGATGTTGGATAATTTTCTCGTGGTTCTAAACTTGGCACATTTAAATGAGCAACCATAACAGAAGCCAAACCTAAATGAAACATTTTTTTGTATGGATACAATTCCACTTCGTTTATTCTTTCTTCAGAAAAATTTACTATTGGAAGTGTATGATGTGAATCTGTTTCTGTATCGCCATGTCCTGGAAAGTGTTTTCCTGTAGCAAAAACTCCTTCATTTTGAATTCCTTTCATTAAAGCTACTGCACGCTTAGTAACTTCTTCTTTATTTTCTCCAAAAGAACGATTCCCTATAATGGGGTTATTAGGATTTGTATTGATATCTAATACAGGTGCAAAATTAAACTGAAGTCCAAGTCGTTTTGCTTCCTTTGCCATTTGACCACCCAGTTCTTCAATTAATTTCATATCCTGAATAGCACCAAGTGTCATATTCCAAGGATATTTATATGTCGAATCCAAACGCATACTTAAACCCCATTCGGCATCATTACCAATAAACATTGGGATTTTAGATTTAGCTTGAAATCTATTGGTTAGTCTTGCTTGACGGCCAGGGCCTCCTTGAAAGAAAATTAGCCCTCCAATTTTATAATTTTGAACAAGCTTATCGATAGCATTAAAATGAACAGTATCCTTATTCGAATAGGCAGCAACCATAAATAATTGGCCAATTTTTTCTTCGAAAGATAATGTTGAATAAACACTATCAACCCATTTTTTTTCTGCTGGAGAGTCTTCAAACAAATTAAATCCTTCTAATGAAGGATCTTTGAATTTTTCTATGTTAGGATTTTCGGCAATAGTTACATCATCACCTTTTACAGGAAGTTTTTTCTTTACAGAACAATTTACTGTAAAGACAATTATACATAAAAGAAGAGAAATATTTATTCCGAGATTTTTCATTATATTTTTTTAAAAGAAACGACTATGCCAGCTATCTTCAGCAGGAACTTCCCAAGCTTCGTTAAATTCCTGGATTGTATTTACCAAATTATTAAAAACGATAGTTGTACCAGAAACAGCTTTTTCTTTAGCCATTTTTTTGAAGTCTATTAAAGATTTATGAGCAATGAATTCACCGTTTTTGAAAGTAACATTCATTTTGTCAAGTAAATCAACTTCATATTTTTTTTCTAACTCTTGTATAAAAGCAACCGATGAATCTATAGAACATCCTGTAGCAGCTTGTACTTCTTGATTTACAGCCAAAACAATAAATCTGTTATACTTTGTTACAAAAGATGCTTCTAAGCTTGTTCCATGAGCAGACCAATTTTCAACAAAATTTTTAACTGCCGTTTCAATTTCTGTCATCTCATCATCAGTAAATTTTCTGTTGGATTGATAAATCCAAATTCTTGATTCTATTGGTAATTCTTCAAAAGGAAGATACATAATTATAATTTTAAAATTTTGAAACTAAAGAAAAGCCAACTTCTTTGTTACCATAATAAGGAAGCATTGAAATTTTCGATTTTTCTGAACTTTCTTTAAAAAGTAACTTATTAATAGTTGGATATAAAAAATAAGCAATTTTCGTACTTAAAATCCCAATTCCTGCACCTGTAGCTACATCACTAAGCCAATGTCTATTATTGTACATTCTAAAAAAACCAGTTGCTGAAGCTACAGCATAACCCGATATACTATACCAAAGTGACACGTCTTTATATTCTTGGTGCAATAACTCTGCTCCCATGAAAGCTGTTGCCGTGTGTCCAGAAGGAAAAGAATTATTTGATGTTCTGTCCGGTCTTTGAGAAACGGTTGTGCTTTTTATTGTATTTACAACTGCTCCCATAATCAAATAAGATGTTGCTGTTATAATAGCTTTATCCTTAAGGCTATGTTTACCTTTTATTCCTAAACCTTCAAGTGCATATATTGAAACTAATGGCGAATATTGCGAAAAATCGTCAACCGTAAGCTTTTCATCTATGTGTTCCCTTAACTCTTCTCTTATTTCGGTATTAAAATCCAAAAGCTGATGACTTTCCAAACCAACGACTCCATAAACAATTAAAGCTGATGGAATAATAAACTGCTTTAAGTTTTTTTTTGTTTTATTTGAAACAACAGAATCATTTTGTTTAAGAACTTCTTTCTCTTGTGAGAATAAGGAAAAACTTATTAGTAATAGAACTGAATATATTGCTTTCCCTTTTATCATACTTATTACAAATCTTGTGCGTTTGCAATTAACTCTGCAACATCCAATACTTTTACATCATGCTCACGATGCTTAGCTTTTGTTCCATCTGTTAACATCGTATTACAGAAAGGACAACCAGCCGCAATGATTTCTGCATTTGTCTCTAATGCATCTTCGGTTCTTTCTACGTTTATGTCTTTATCACCATTTTCAGGTTCTTTAAACATTTGCGCTCCTCCAGCTCCACAACATAATCCATTTGCTTTTGAACGCTTCATTTCAACTAATTCAGCATCTAACTTTTGAATTAATTCACGAGGCGCTTCATATATTTTATTAGCACGACCTAAATAGCAAGGATCATGGAAAGTAATTTTTTTACCTTTAAACTGACCACCTTCGATTGTAAGTCTTCCAGCATCTAACAATTCTTTTAAAAATTGAGTGTGGTGCACTACTTCAAAGTTTCCTCCCAACTCAGGATACTCATTTTTTAATGTATTGAAACAATGAGGACAAGCTGTCACAATTTTTTTCGTCTCGTAAGCTTTCAACACCTCAATATTCATGAAAGCCTGCATTTGGAATAAAAATTCGTTTCCGGCTCTTTTTGCAGGATCACCAGTACAACCTTCTTCAGTACCTAATACTGCAAATTCAACATTGGCTTTATTTAAAATACGTACAAAAGCTTTAGTTATTTTTTTTGCTCTATCATCAAAACTACCTGAACATCCTACCCAAAATAAAACTTCTGGTTGTTTGCCTTGAGCTAACATTTCGGCCATTGTAGGCACTACTAAATTTTCTGACATAATATATATGTTTATTCGTTGGTCTTGTTTGTTTTAAATACTATCTTTTTCGTCATCAAATACTTCGATTGTGACTTGCTTCTCGATTAAATCGGTAAACTTACCTCTATACCTTGTAGCTTTTACTAAATGATTATCAATCCAGTGGTAATTTCCTCCACGAGGTTTTCCCATAATCATTCCGTGATATTTGAAACCATGTTTTTTCAACCAAGTTTCTGTATACTCTCTGTGATCTTCCGTTCTTGATGTGAAGAAGAAAATAATATGACCTTCATCATACCATCTATTCAAAGTTGCTAATGCGTCAGGATATACTTCGGCAGTTAGCATTCGCTCGGGTTCTTCATTTGGAATGTCATCACAAATAGTTCCATCAATATCAATTAAATAATTTTTGATTCCTGGAGGAAGTATAGGACTAATTGTATGGCCGTCTTCTGAAGCCGCAATTAATTTTTTATCTAAATCTTGATTTTCCATTGTTGTGTGTTGTGTTGCGTGAGGGATAGAAGCAAACTACCATGTAGTACGAATAGCCCGACCCGAAGGGGCACGCCAAAATTATTTTAATTTTCGTCTTTCCAGTTTAATCTATCTAATTGATTATACTGCCATGGCGCACTATTGTTTTCAATATTTGTCATCATCGCATTTAATGATTGAGGTGCAGCACTTTGCTCCATTACTAAGTAACGACGCATATCCATAATGATAGATAACGGACTAATATTTACTGGACACTCCTCTACACATGCATTACATGATGTACATGCCCAAAGTTCTTCTTGAGTAATGTAATCGTTGAGTAATGATTTTCCATCTGGTACAAAAACACCATTATTTTTATCGATATTATCACCTACTTCCACCATACGATCACGAGTGTCCATCATGATTTTACGCGGTGATAATTTTTTACCTGTTTGATTTGCTGGGCAAGATGATGTACAACGACCACACTCGGTACAAGTGTAAGCGTTTAATAACTGTGCCCAATTTAAATCCTGAACATCTGAAGCACCAAATTTACTTGGAGCTGCATCAGCATCTGGAGCTGGTGCTGCAAAAGGATCAGCATTTGGATCAAGCATTAATTTTACTTCGTTAGTAACGCTTTCAAGGTTGTCAAATTTTCCAAGTGGATTCAAATCTGCAAAATATGTATTAGGGAAAGCTAATATGATGTGTAAGTGTTTTGAATAATATAAGTAATTCAAAAATGCCATAACCATCATAAAGTGACCCCACCATCCTACTCTTTCTAATATATGTAACATCCCTTCTGACATTCCGCCAAATAGTGCTGGCCCTAAATGTTGAGAAACAGCAAAACCAAATGAACCTTGTCCTTCAAAATGAGATTTACCCATATTGTATAGTACTTCATCTGTACCATTCATTGTGAAAATACAACATACTAGGATGATTTCCATGATTAAAATCAAATTAGCATCTTTTTTAGGCCATCCTAATAATTCGGCTTTATTTAAGCGCGGTAACTTTAATAAATTTCTTCTAGCTAAAAACAAAACAGTTGCTGTTAAAGCTAAAACAGATAATATTTCGATGAAACTGATTAAGAAAGTATAAAATCCTCCTAAAGTAGGTTTAAAAAAACGATGAGTACCAAAAATACCATCAACAAGAATTTCTAACAATTCAATTTGAGTGATAATAAAAGCAGCATATAAAGCAAAGTGCAAAACTGCAGGAATAGGTCGTGTAAACATTTTCTTTTGACCGAAAGCAACAAGTGCCATGTTTTTCCATCTTTCAGAAGAACGGTCAGAACGATTTACATCTTTTCCTAATTTGATGTTACGGATAATTTTTTTGACATTTTTAGCAAAGAAACCTCCTCCTACTGCAAGAATAACAAGAAATAGTATACTGCTTAAATAATTCATAATGGTTATAATTGGTTGATTTGTTTGTTTTTACTTTTGCTCTGGTGAAATGTATGGTTTCTCTTTTTTTCCAAAAAGAGATACATTGACATAGCGTGTTGGGTGCAATCTTAAATCCTGTAATAAAAGTTCAAGTTCTTTTGAAGCTTTTGCGAAATTGTTATACATAGTCTCATCTTTCATGAGTTTACCCATTGTCCCTTTACCAGATTCTATATCGGTCATTATTTTGTTCACATTGTTTAGGGTATTTTCTAATGTTTTAACTGTTTGCCCTAATTGAGCTTTATCTAAATCAGAAGAAATTTTAGAAAAATTTTGAGTGGTTTGGTCAAGATTTGCAACTGCACTACCTAATTTAGCTTTGTTTTGCACCAAAAGCTGATCTAATTCAGCCGAAACTTTAGTAAAATTAGAAAGTGTTTTATTAAGCTCGTTTATAGCCTTTTTAAGGTTTGCTTGTGTCTCTCTATCTAGAACGTTGTTAACATTAGTTAAAACTCCATCTGCACTAACAAGAACTTTATCTAATCTATGTTGCAATGGTGTCAATTTTTCACCTAATGAAGATGTTAATCCTAATTTTACTCCAGCAACTAATCTATCACCAGAAACTGCTTCATTTTTGTCCATATAATTAGGAACAATAGCAATTTGCTTTCCTCCAATAAAACCAGGCTCATAAATTTCTGCAACGCTTGTTTTAGAAATTGGAAAATCTTCTTCATTGATTTGAAGTTCAACTAATAACTTTCCGTTACTATTTAATTCTATTTTATCTACTTTCCCGATAATTTTTCCACTAATTGTGACAGGAGCAGAAACAGCCAATCCTTCAACGTTATCGTACTCAACAAAAAGACGCTTGTGATCATTAAAAAGATTTGAACCTTTTAAAAAACTATATCCCCAAATAAATAATAACAACGAAGCTATCACAAGAATAGCTGTTTTAATTTCTCTAGTAATTTTCAAAATATGTGGTTTTTAAAAAGACAAAAGTACTAATTTAATGTATATATAAGTAAATTACTTACTCTTTAAAGCATCGTTTAAACTGATTTTTTGACCATTTTTAAAAGGTACAATAAATGCTGAATCGTAACCTCTGGTCTTAGCTTCAAGCAATTGCATTTTGGCTTCATTATAATCATTTGTCTCTCCGTACATATACTTATAATATCCTTTTTCAGTAATAAATGATATTTTCTTTAATCCATTAAAGTTTTCAGGCTTAGTTTCTACTTGCGTCGCACTGGCTTTAAGTTGAATTTTATATATCACTTTACTAGAGTCTACAGGTCTCGAATCGTTAGATTTTGGTGTCGAATCTTTAACTGTTGTTTTTGCAGTATCTTTTTTAACCACTGGTTTTTCAGATTTTTGTATATCAATTACAGGCATTGTACCTCCAAAATGTTCCACTTTCATTCTGAAAATTGCATCAGCAATTGATTTAGCTATATTTAATTGTCCTTCTTCAGAGTTTAAATAAGCACCTTCTTCTTTGTTTGAAATAAAGCCC
>CAMLKV010000069.1 GCA_946480635.1 uncultured Flavobacterium sp. | reverse complement strand
ATTTACCTGTATTTATTGCTGAAGACCCATTAAGAGCTGTTGTACGCGGAACTGGAATGGCTTTGAAAAATTTAAACAAATACAGAAGTATTCTAATTAAATAAATCCTAAATTAAAAATACAAGTTCCAACTATTGAGAATTTGAGTTTAAAAGATTTAAAAAATTTTAATTTCTACTAATGCAGCAAATATTTAATTTTATATTTAAAAACAGTACTCGCTTACTGTTTTTGCTGCTTTTGATAACCTCATTAGTACTGGTTATTCAGTCGCATTCATACCACAGAAGTCAAATGGTAAATTCGGCTAATTTTTTAACCGGTACAGTTTATGAAGAAGTAAACGAAGTTAAAACTTACTTTAGTCTTCGTGAACAAAATGATAAACTAGCAAGAGAAAATGCTGAGCTTCGACGAATGCTTTTTAACAAAAAAGACAGTACTTCTACGCTTGAGAAAGATTCTGTAAAAGGATACGACAAGATAGATGTAATTCAGTCTAAAGTAGTTCACAACTCGTATAATACTTCAGAAAATTACTTGACAATCAATAGTGGCTCTTTACAGGGAATAAAACCAGACATGGGAGTTGTTAGTAGTCAGGGAATTATTGGAATCGTAGAAAAAGTTTCTCCAAGATACGCAACGATTTTCAGTATTTTGAATGTAAAATCAAAAATCAATGCCAAGGTAAAGAGAACGAATCACTTTGGCTCTTTAATTTGGAATGCTAAAAATGCTGGTTATGTCCAATTAGTCGAAATTCCAAGACTTGCTTCGGTTAAAAAAGGAGACACGATTGTAACTGGAGGAAATTCAAGAATTTTCCCTGAAAATATTCCTGTAGGTATTATTGATAAAATTTACATTGATACTGAAACAAATTATTACACATTGAATGTTCGCTTATTTAATGACATGACCAATTTAAATCATGTATACATTATTGAGAACAAACATAGTGATGAAATAAAAAAACTAGAAGCCGAAACAAAGAAAGATGAATAGTGCTGTCATTTTAAATATTATTCGCTTTGTATTGTTAATTGCTGCACAAGTAGTAATTTTCAACAACATTGATTTATTCGGTTTCATAAATCCATATCCTTATATTCTTTTTATTTTACTTTATCCTGTAAATTCAAATAGAGCTGGGTTATTGGTTGCTAGCTTTTTATTAGGCCTTACAGTAGATTTTTTTGCAAATTCAGGTGGAGTTCATGCAGCAGCTAGTTTAATTCTAGCAAATATTAGACCTGCCTTTTTCAAATTTGCATTTGGATTGAGTTATGAATACCAAACGATAAAAATCAATGATCGTCTTTCGCCTGAAAGATTTACATTTATCTTTATTTCGATACTTACACATCACTTTGTGATGTTTCTTTTAGAATTTTTCAAGTTTGCTTTTATACTTGACATCTTACTTAGAACAATTGTAACAACCATTTTTACGTTAATAGTAAGTATAATAATAATTTATTTATTTAAGCCAAGTAAACGATGAGAAAACTCTTATTACCAGTTATGATAATTGTCGCTGCAATTTTAATCATAGCAAGGCTTTTCTTTTTACAAATTATTGATGACTCACTTCGCTTAAAATCGGAAAATATTTCGATTAAGATTAAATATGAGTATCCTGAGCGTGGTTATATCTATGATAGACACGGCACATTATTAGTAGCAAATCAACCATCATACGATATCATGGTTGTACCTCGTGAAATTAAAGACTTAGACACTTTAGAGTTCTGTAATTTACTTCATATCACTAAAGAAGATTTTAAAAAGAAAATTGAAAAGGCTGTTGTGTATAGCCCAATGCTTCCTTCGGTATTTTTAGGTCAATTAAACAAATTGGAGTACGCTGCCTTTCAAGAAAAAGAAAGAAAGTTCGAGGGATTTTATATTCAGAAACGTTCTCTTAGAGATTATCAAATTAATGTTGGCGGTAATGTCTTTGGTTTCATCACTCAAGCTAATGAAAATACAATCAAAAAAAATCCTTACTACAAAAGTGGAGACTTATTAGGGAAGCAGGGTGTTGAAGAAATGTACGAAAAAGAACTTCGTGGAATAAAAGGAGTTAAACACATTCAACGTGATCGTTTTAATAGAGAAATAGGTCCTTTTAAAGAAGGAAAATACGACACTATTGCTGTGCAAGGTAAAGACATTACTTTGACTATTGATGCAGAGCTCCAAAAATATGGAGAAGCTTTGATGAAG
The DNA here is from genome assembly GCA_946480635.1 of uncultured Flavobacterium sp. The sequence goes on along the minus strand of CAMLKV010000069.1, from coordinate 6,870 downwards.
AATAAGCGTGGCGGTATTATAGCCATAGAACCTAAAACTGGAGAAATCTTGTGTTTGGTAACCGCACCATCATATGATCCCGCTATTTTAGTTGGAAGACAACGATCTAGAAACTATACAAAACTTTATAATGATTCAATAGCAAAACCTCTTTATGATAGAAGTTTATTAGCAGAATACCCTCCTGGATCACCTTTTAAAATCATAACAGCTTTAGTTGGACTTCAGGAACAAGTAATAGATACTACAACTACTTTTGCTTGTCATCATGGATTTAGTTATGGTAGAAAATTTATGAGATGTCACAGCCCTGCAGGAATGTATAGACTTCATAACGGAATTGCTCAATCATGTAATGCATATTTTGCCAATGTATATTTAGACATTTTAAAAAAGCAGCCTAAAACTAGTCTAAGTGTTGATGTATGGAGTAAACATGTAAAAAGTTTTGGATTAGGACAATTCATGGGATATGATTTACCTACAGGACGTAAAGGATTGATACCTGACAATGCTTTCTATGAAAAATGGGCTTATCCAAACGGCAGTATTCGTCCAACATATATAGTTTCTAATTCAATTGGTCAAGGTGAGGTTTTAATGACTCCTATACAATTAGCTAACATGATGGCGACTGTTGCTAACGAAGGTTATTATTACACACCACATATCATAAAGAAAATAAAAGGGCAACCTATAGATGCAAAATTTAGAACCAAGCATGTAACAACCATTGATAAAAAACATTTTAAGCCTGTTATTGAAGGTCTTGCTGAAGTTTTTAAAACCGGAACTGCATACTTCTTAGGGGTTGAAGGATTGGAAATTTGTGGAAAAACTGGTACTGCCGAAAACTTTGCCAAAATAAATGGAAAAAGAGTACAATTAGCTGACCACTCAATTTTTGTAGCGTTTGCTCCTAAACATGACCCTAAAATTGCCATTGCAGTTTTAGTTGAAAATGGAGGCTTTGGATCTACGACAGCTGGCCCAATAACAACATTGATGCTTGAAAAATACATCAAAGGAAAAATAACTCAGAAAGACAGAGAAAAAAGAGTTTTAGAGAAAAGTTTACAAGCTGAATATAATAAATACTCAAAAAAATTCATAGATTCTATGTACAGAATAAAATTGAGAAAAGATTCACTTGACAGAGTAAAAAACAAAAAGAAATTAGATTCAATTAAAAAAGCTCAAGCACAAACATAAATGAAGAATCAAAGTGTACAAAAAAACATCGACTGGATAACCATTCTGATTTATTCAGCTTTGGTTATACTTGGATGGATGAATATCTATTCGGCAGATATTAATCCAACCTCCGATTACATTTTTGATTTTAACGAAAATTATGGCAAACAGTTAATTTTTATTGCATTTACTATTGTCCTAATTATAGTAATACTAACAATAGACGCCAAATTTTATGAACGATTTTCCAGTGTCATTTTCGGATCCTCTTTAGTCCTATTGGCTGGTTTATTTATTTTTGGAAAAACTATAGCCGGGCAGCGATGCTGGTATGCAATTGGAGGTTTTACTTTACAACCATCAGAGTTTGCCAAAGCCGCGACAGCATTGGCACTCGCAAAATATTTAAGTGACCCACAAGTAAATCTCAAAAACTTTAATCATCAGCTTTTAGGTTTACTGATTATGGGGCTACCAATATTGCTTATATTGCCACAACCCGACCCAGGAAGTGCATTAATATTTGTGATGTTCATTTTAGTACTTAACAGAGAAGGTTTACCCTCATGGTATTTATGGACTGGGGCTATTGCAATCATTTTATTCATTATGGCATTACTGTTAAAGCCACAATATGTGATTTTGATTTCACTTGTTGCAGTACTCATACATTATTTGAAGTCAAGAAAAATTCATCGTAATATAATTGCCAGCACAATTGTTTTTGCTTTAATGACTGGTTTTTCACTGTCTGTGGATTATGTATTTGAAAATGTATTCAAACAACACCACAGAGACCGTTTCAATATCTTATTAGGTAAAGAAGTAGACATGGCTGGAGTAGGATACAACACTAATCAGTCAGAAATTGCTATTGGTTCTGGAGGATGGCTAGGTAAAGGTTACCTTGAAGGAACGCAAACAAAAGGGAATTTCGTCCCTGAGCAACATACCGATTATATCTTTACAACTGTTGGTGAGGAATGGGGTTTTGTAGGCTCAACCGTAATGGTATTACTTTTTGTTTCTTTAATGCTTCGTATTCTATATTTAGCAGAAAATCAAAAAACAAAATTTAGCCGGGTATATGGCTATGGTGTAGCCTCAGTACTCTTTACTCACTTTTTTGTAAATGTGTCAATGGTTATCGGTATTTTTCCAACTATTGGAGTACCTCTACCCTTCCTATCTTATGGAGGATCTAGCTTATGGGGATTCACTATTTTGCTATTTATTTTCCTTAAATTAGATGCAAACAAAGTAAATGAGTGGTAAGAAATAAACTTGCTAAAAACTCCAATTTTTATAATCACTAGATTGTTCTAATTTATTTTCAACATTGTCTGGTAAACGAGGAAAAAAGTCTATTCCCGTCATTTTTTCAATCTTGTCAATAGACACTACAAATTTGTTTAAAGGCTTTTCAGAATCTTCATGAGGCAATAAAAAAGCAATTGTTTTATATTTTCCTCTTGAATTATCTAATAATATCTTATAAAAATACTTTGGAACAGAAACATTTTCTTTACCTATAGATTCTAAATCATTTGACAACACACCGCCAGTTACAACATAAACACCATCATATTTAGATGCCCAATATCTCGTTTTTTGCTCAAGTCTGTTCCAAATTCCAGCATTGAACTCATTTAATTGTGGAGAAACGTTAGACGTATAAAAAGTTTCATTAAAAGCTTCTGAAGAAAACCTTCTATCACCTGCAGGACATAAATGTCCCTTATCGTATCCAGATTTTCTATAGTTTCTCCAACTCGCAGATCCAGTTTCTACATCAGGATCTTCATCAAAATAAGGTCTTTTATAATTTGTATAACTCAGTTGATTTTTTTTTAATTCATAAGCAACCCATTCGGCTTGTTCATGTTTTTCATTATATGACAATGTGTAATATTTATGCCTAACTATTTCGTTTGTATTTGATTTAGGGAGATAAAAATCTGCACTCTCAGTTTTTTGAACATCAGACGTAAATTTTTCCTGAGTAGTAATAATCTCTTGGTCTGGTTTTTGCTTTGTACATGAAAGAAAAAACAAAACTAAAATTGTTGGACTAAAATATTTAACAACCTGTATCATAATGCAAATGAAATTATTGTACTTTTATGATGTAAATATATACAAGTTCGTCGACAGAAATTATTTAATTTAAACTAAAACTTTTAAACATGAAACTGAAATTGATTATTGCTAGTGCTACACTAATTTTAGGAATTTCTGCAACTGCCCAAGAAACAGTACTTACACCTGAGCAAATAAAACTTCAAAAGTCTAAAGATTCATCAGCCACTGGTAAGGCAAAGGCTGAAGCCGATAAACAAGCCTTATTAGAAAAAGCTAAAGCAGAAAAGGAAGCTGAAAAAGCAAAGACAGAAGCTGAAAAAGCTCAAAAAGAAGCTGAAAAAGCAAAACGTGAAGCAGAGAGAGCTGAAAAAGAAAAAAAAGAAGCTGAAGAAAGAAAAATTAAGGCCGAAGAAAAAAGAATAAAAGATACTGAGAAAGCGGCTGATAAAATGGAAAAAGCTCAGAAGAAAATGGAAAAAGAGCAAGAAAAAATTGCCAAAGAAAGAGAAAGAGCAACAAAAGCATATGAGAACTTAATTAAAGAGAAAGAGAAACAAACTAAAATTGACGAAAGTATCATAAAAGAGACTGAAAAATTAGAAAAACAAAACAGCAAAGGAAAATTATCTCCAAATGATGTAGAAAAATGGAATAAAAAAATTGCCAAGCTTAGAGAAAAATCTGCAGATCAACGTAAAAAAGTAGAAAAAGCAGAACACGAAGCAAGAAAATAATCCCATAATAAAAAAACCACTTATTGAGTGGTTTTTTTATTTATATTTTTCAATGAACTAGCAACTAACATGCGCTTAGAAAGTTACTATAGTAATGCATTATTCAGAGTATCGCCCTCAATAAAAAAAGCCTCACTCAAGAGGCTTTTTTATATCAAATATTTACACATTAGGATTTTACAACTTTACCTTTTACAGCAATAGTCTTGTTATTATTACTTCCTGAAGGCTTTTTAATATCACCTAAAATATTAATTGCTTCGTCAACATATGCATCTTTAGAAAGCGATTCATGCCAATCTTTACGTTTTAATCCTAAAGATGAATCTTTTGCGATAAGAGCCACTTCATCAGGTAAAGATTCAAACTTCATATTATTAGTATACTTAGTAATAGCTTTGAATTTTTTAGTAGCTTCTTCAATATCTGCTTGCTCGTGCTTGAATTTATCAAGATTTAAGCTAACAACATTATTTTCTTTACGACTATTAATCCATTTAGCATTTTCATCAATCAATCTGAATTGCTCACTTGCTTGTATTCTTTTTTGGCTATTGAAAATTACTGCTTCTAAATTATTTATTGAACGAACTTCATCGTATTGAGCTCTATCAATTCTATCCCAAGAAATTGCATTTTTTTCGTCACGTTCTCCAACTTTGATATATGAATATCTGTCTGGCATTGCAATATCACTCGCAACTCCTTCTAGTTGAGTAGAACCACCATTAATTCTATAGAATTTCTGAGTTGTTGTTTTTAAAGCTCCAAAATCTCCAAAAGGCGAATTTTTTACAAACTGATTTAAGTCGATAACGTTTTGAACAGTTCCTTTACCATAAGACTGTTTACTTCCTATAACAATTCCTCTTTTATAATCTTGTATTGCAGCAGCAAAAATTTCTGAAGCTGAAGCTGAAAAGTTATTAATTAAGACTACTAATGGTCCGTCCCATTGTACTTTAGGATTGTGATCATATAAGACTTCTTTTTTAGAAGCTGCTGATTTAATTTGAACTACTGGCCCTTCTTTAATAAATAAACCAGTAATATCTACAACTGTTTTTAAAGATCCTCCACCGTTATCTCTTAAATCCATTACGATACCTTGTACGCCAGCTTTTTTAAGTTTCTCAACTTCAGCAGCAACATCTTTTGCAGCATCACGGTTGTCGTCATTTTCAAAATCAATATAAAATTTAGGTAAATAAATAACTCCGTATTTTACACCGTTTTTGTTGACAATACTTGATTTAGCATAAGTTTCTTCAATCTCAACAACATCACGAATTAGTGTTATTATTTTTATAGAACCATCAACTTTTTTAACTGTCAAAGCTACTTTAGTTCCTTTAGGACCTTTAATTTTTTTCACTACATCATCAAGTCTCATACCCACCACTTCAACTGGTTCTGCAGATCCTTGTCCAACTTTTAAAACAACATCACCTGGCTCAAGCTCTTTATTACGCCAAGCGGGCCCACCAGAAATTAATTCTGATATCTCTGTAAAATCACCTTTCTTTTGTAATCTAGCACCAATACCTTCTAACTTGCCACTAATACTAATATCAAATCTTTCTTTTTGCTCTGGAGCAAAATAAAAAGTGTGAGGATCATATTGTGTTACAATGGCATTAATAAATATTTCAAACCAGTCATCACGTTGCAATTCTTCAACAAATTCGAAGTAATCATTTAATGATTTTAAAGTAGACTCTCGGGCTTCTTTTTCAAGTTGAGAAAAAGTTTTTGGAGTATAATTTGGATCTTTTGCTTTTTTATCTTCTTCTAATTTTTGTTTATCAACTACAGAAGCTAAAACAGAAAGTTTCATTTGAAGTCTCCATCTGTTTTTTAATTCAGAATAATTTTTGGCAAATTCATTTTTATCTGAATCTATATTCAAACTTTCATCTGAACTAAAACTAATCGCTTTGTCACTCAAGGCTTTGTAAACCACTTTAGATTCAGACATACGTTTTTGCAATCTATCGTATACTAGATTAAAGAATGATAAATCCCTAGCTTTTATTAAATCATCAAGTTTTGTTTCATAAACTTTGAATTCTTTAATATCTGATTCCATGAAAAATCTTTTTGATGGATCAATTGCATCTAAGAAATCATTATAAACACCTTTCGAAAATTCATCATCCATAGTTTCAGGAGCATAATGTCCTTTTTCGATAACAAACTCGATTAATTCAAGCAACATTTTATCTTTCTCAGGATCATACTGAACTTTTGGCCTGAAACTCCATAGCGTAGCCGAGATTGCCACGACAACCAACATTAATTTATAGTTCTTTTTCATAAAAGTTAAAATTGCATTCATAATTAAAACTAAAGTACACAAAAAACTATGCCAAGATATTCTTTCTTACATAATTTTTTGTTAAACATGTAAATTTAGCAAGAAGCACATAAAATTGCTTAATTTAGCATTACTTTTTTATGTTAAATTTTAAGCCAAAATCGTGAACAAACCTCTTATTTTAGTAACCAATGATGACAGCATAGTAGCTCCAGGGATTAGAACCCTTATCGACATTGCAAAACAAATTGGAAATGTAATTGTTGTAGCCCCAGATAGCCCTCAAAGTGGCATGGGACACGCAATTACTGTAAACAACACTTTGCAAATCAATAAAATATCTGAAGACGGAGCAGAAATAACAGAATACACTTGTTCTGGCACTCCTGCTGATTGTGTAAAAATTGCCAAAAATGAAATACTAAAACAAAAACCGGATCTTTGTCTATCTGGAATTAATCATGGCTCTAACTCATCAATAAATGTAATTTATTCAGGAACAATGAGTGCAGCTGTTGAAGCTGGAATTGAAGGAATCCCTGC
>CAMLKV010000068.1 GCA_946480635.1 uncultured Flavobacterium sp. | reverse complement strand
TAACCCCATTTTATTTGGTCAGTTGTTGCAGCAGTTGAATTTGTCCAAGAAATTGTCAATCCTTCCAATGGATTTTTAATAGTTCCCCAACGAATGTGTTTTTGTGTAGTTGATGCCGGAGCTGAAGTATTACCTTTTAATTCCAAATCAAAACTTATATCAGAGCTATTTGCAGCATTTTGATGTATTTCTACTGCAATTGTATTGTTTCCTGTTATAAATGTATTTGCTGGTAAGGTTGTTGTTTGAAATGTACTTCCGTCATCATTCGCAAGTGTTGCAAAAGTATTGTACGCAGCGTTTGCAGCTAAATTATTTCTATACACTTCTGTTCCGTTAACATATACTGCAACACCATCATCTCTTTTAACATTTAAAGTATAATTCAAGTATTGACTAGCATTAGTAACTGAGAAAGTTTTTCTAAAATATGTAGTAACGTATTTGTTAGAAGAGCTTGAGCCATAGTTTACTACTGTTGCTTCATCTCCATCCCCATATCCTAATTGGGCATTTCCTTGTAGCCATCCAGTTTCGTTAATTGTTGTAGCTTTCCAAGCTGTTCCTTGATTAGTACCATTGTCTAGATACTTCCAAGTTGATCCTGTACTAATCAATGTTGTTTGCGCTAAGAGTACGCTATGCATTCCTAAACTCAGCAATGCAAGAAAGATTTTTTTCATAAAATTTAGTTTTTTAGTTGGCGCAAAAATAAAAAATTAAGAATTTTCTTAAGTTTATTGTTTGGTTATTCTTTTGTAAACCAGTCAATTTGTTTTTCAAGAAAAAGTTAATATTGTTTCTTATCGTTATCAAAAGATATGAATTGTATTTTTTATAACATTTTGTTAAATTTTGTTAATGCGTTTTTCTGAACCAAATATTAATTACTTTTGTGTTGTCAAAATTTAAACACACACATTTAAGATGAAAGTAGCCGTTGTAGGTGCTACCGGTATGGTAGGAGAAGTAATGCTTCAAGTATTAGCAGAAAGAAATTTCCCAGTAACAGAATTAATTCCCGTTGCTTCTGAAAGGTCAATAGGAAATGAAATTGAATTTAAAGGTAATAAATACAAGGTGGTTGGAATGCAAACTGCGATTGATATGAAACCTAATATTGCAATTTTTTCTGCTGGTGGAGATACTTCTAAGGAATGGGCTCCTAAATTTGCTGAAGCAGGTACTACCGTAATCGACAACTCATCCGCTTGGAGAATGGATCCAACAAAAAAATTGGTTGTGCCAGAAATTAATGCTTCTGTTTTGACTAAAGAAGATAAAATTATCGCGAATCCTAATTGTTCAACAATTCAAATGGTAATGGTTTTAGCACCACTTCATAAAGAATACGACATCAAACGTGTGGTTGTTTCTACATATCAGTCAATCACTGGAACAGGTGTGAAAGCTGTTCGTCAGTTAGAGAATGAATATAAAGGAGTTCAGGGAGAAATGGCGTATAAGTACCAAATTCACCGTAATGCTATTCCACAATGTGATGTTTTTGAAGAGAATGATTACACTAAAGAAGAAATGAAATTAGTGCGTGAAACTCAAAAAATATTAGACGACAAAACTATTGCAGTTACTGCTACTGCGGTAAGGATTCCTGTTGTAGGGGGGCATAGCGAGGCTGTTAACGTGGAGTTTGAAAAAGACTTTGAAGTTAGTAATGTTCGTCAAATTTTGCACCACACACAAGGTGTTACTGTTCAAGACAATGTTGACACATTTACATTCCCTATGCCTTTATATGCACAAGGAAAAGACGATGTTTTTGTAGGTAGAATTCGTCGTGATGGAAGCCAGCCAAATACGTTGAATATGTGGATTGTTGCTGATAATTTACGCAAAGGAGCAGCTACAAATGCAGTTCAAATTGCAGAATATTTAGTCGCAAACAATTTAGTTTAAGATATTTTCTTTACCATATTAATCCGTTATACAATTGTATAACGGATTTCTTTTTTATATTTGTTTCAAATGAAAAAGAAATTAATACTTATTAATTACTCTTTGCTTGGCGCAATATTGTTCGCAGTATTGTTTCAATCAGGGCATTCATTTGAGCATTTAGTAAAACAGCTCACTACTGAGCATTGTCACCACAAATACAATAAAAACAAAACCGAATTTTCTCACGCACACAATGATTTTGATGATTGTTTTGTTTGTGAGTATTCTTTCAGTAATTATATACCAACAGAATTTTATTCGTTTGAGTTTAAAAATTTTGTTACTAACTCTAAAATAATATTTGGTTATAAAAGCGTAGAAATTAATTGCAATTCTACTTTTTTTTACCTTAGAGGACCTCCTCAAAATGTTTAATATCAAATACTTTGTATTAATCTTTATTAAACATTAAAATCAACTAAATGAAATCTTTTTTTATAGCCCTATTTATAGGGTTTTCAATATTTGCCCATGCTCAATCATCATTAAAAGGAACAATAACTGATGAAAAAGCAAATAAAATAAGTGGTGTAATAGTATCTATTCCTGACTTGCATAAAGAAACAAAGTCTGACGAATCAGGGAATTATCAGTTTAGTCAACTTCCTTCAGGAAATTTCACAGTTATTTTCTCTCATCCGGAATTCGATGCAGTTACTTCAACGATTGCCTTAAATACTTCTGAAGTTATACATGATGTTATTCTTTCAGAAGAACATTCACATCATATTGACGAAGTTATTGTTTCGACCGTTTTCAATAAAATTCAGTCACAAAATGTAATGAAAGTTGAAAACAAAAAAATTAAAGAATTACAACAATCTGGTGCAGCAACTTTAGCAGAAGGATTAGCAAAAATCCCAGGAGTTTCAAATATTTCAACAGGAACATCTATAGGAAAACCAGTAATTAGAGGTTTAAGTGGTAACAGAGTTCTAGTGTATTCACAAGGAGTTCGATTAGAAAACCAACAATTTGGTGAAGAGCACGGATTGGGTTTAAACGATAGCGGTGTAGAAAGTGTTGAAGTGATAAAAGGACCAGCATCATTATTATATGGATCAGATGCATTAGGGGGTGTTTTATATTTTAATCCTGAAAAATTTGCTAAGTCAAATTCATATTCGAGTGATTTTAGTCAAAAATTCTTTTCAAATACATTGGGAAGTAATACAAGTTTTGGATTAAAAAGTTCTTCAGAAAATTGGAAATTCCTTGTTAGAGGAGGTTATAACATTCATTCGGATTATGAAATGCCAGATGGGAATCGTGTTACCAATACTCGTTTTGAAGAGACTGATTTGAAAGCTGGAATTGGATATAGTAACAATTCATTTTCAACAACATTCCGTTATAATTTGAATAATTTAAGTTTGGGATTACCTGAAGAAATTGGTGAAAATACTATTAAAAAAGACCCTGATTATCCTAGACAAGCTGTATTAAACCATATTGCTAGCTTGCACAATACTCTGTTTTTTAAGAAATCTAAACTAGATTTTGATTTTGGATATATAGCAAATGATAGAAATGAATTTGAAGATTCAAAGATTCCTGTATTGAAAATGGATTTACAGACTTTTAATTATGATGTTAAGTATTATTTGCCAAAATTTGGAAAATTTGAAACGATTATTGGCGTTCAAGGAATGAATCAAACCAACAAAAATTTAGGAGAAGAATTATTAATTCCTGATGCGAAAACTAAAGATTTAGGGTTTTTAATTACATCAAATTATGAATGGAAGAAAAATGTAATTCAAGCAGGTTTTAGATTTGATAGCAGAAGTGTTGAAACTGAAACTCACGGTGAAATAGGAGAGGAAGGATACTTTGTGGCAATTGATAAAAAATTCAAAAGTTTTAATGCTTCATTAGGTTATAAGACTAATTTGCTTGAAAAGTTAACATTAAGAGCGAATTTAGCTTCAGGTTTCAGAGCTCCAAATTTAGCTGAATTGACATCAAATGGTGTTCATGAAGGAAGTAATCGTTATGAGATAGGAAATTCAAACCTTAAAAACGAACAAAATATCCAGGCTGATTTAAACATAGAGTATGGTAATTCACATTTTGAATTTTTTGTAAACGGATTCTATAACCATATCAATAATTATATTTTTATCTCTCCAACTTCTGATTATATAGATGATAATTTGGTATATAACTACACGCAAGCAAATAGTGCTTTGTATGGAGGTGAGGCAGGAATACATTTTCACCCGCATCCTTTAGATTGGCTACATTATACAAGTAGTTTTGAAAGCGTTACTGGGAAAATGGATAATGAGGAAAACCTACCTTTGATTCCTGCAAATAAGATTAATAACACCTTTAAAGTAGAAATTAACTCTTTGAATTGGCTTAAAAAATCGTATGTTTCTGTAAACTTAGAAACATATTTGAAACAAAATAAAGTAAGCACTTTTGAGAGTCAAACTAATGACTATACCTTGTTGAATTGTGGACTTGGAGGTAATGTTACATTGTTTAAGGCTAAATTTGAATTCAATGTAAGTGGAAATAATTTACTTAATAAAGAATATATTTCTCACTTGTCAAGACTTAAAAATGATGGAATACCAAACATTGGAAGAAATATAATGCTTGGACTAAATTTTAACTTATAATAAAAAAAGCCTCAATTGCGAGGCTTTTTTATTCAAGAAATTTGGCTTTGATCTCTGGTGTTGGTATCATACATGATTCCTTTTTACCGTACCATTTGTACCTATTTTTAGCAATAAAATCATATAAATAATCACGCAAAAAACTAGGTATACATTTGAATATTATAGCATAGGCGTAAAGACCCCCTAAGTTTTTTGCAACTTTTAAGGCAGCATGTGACTTATAGTAGTAAGCTTTTCCAGGCTCATAAAACACAATACTGTCTATATTTCTTTCTGAGATACCAAGATGTTTTAGAATTCTTTGACCCAAATCTGTTTGTATTGGAACAAATCTGAAAATATCCTTTTTGTCTCGTTTAATAATATAATTAACAGTCGAGTCACATAAATTGCAAACACCATCAAATAATATTATTTTTTTATCTTGTGGTATACCTTCCATGTTATTTTGGCTGAATATATTCTAATTGATCTAAACTCACTTTAGAAGTAAAGATACCATAATTTACCGTTGCTTTATTCTTTTCAATTGTGTCGATTGTTCCAATAGATTTTCCATCAATCATACGAACTCGGTCACCAACTTTAAGTATTACTTTAGGTTTGTTTTCTTCTTCAATTTTTGCTTTAAGTTTCTTTTCTTTCTTCTCTTTTCGAATTTCTTCTACCTTAACTTTAACCTCTTCAATAACCTCTTTTACAATAATTTCTTTTTCTTTTTTCTCTTTGGCAGTAATTTTTTTTCTTTTAGAATTTTCTATTTCCACCATTTTTAAGAATTCTCCAATAAGTTCTTTTTTGTTTTTATTGTTGAAGTACTTTTCTGAAATATCATCTATTTTTTGACCCATATAAATCAAGCGCTGATTTGAATCATATAGCTCCTGATAACGTTCTAATTTATCCTGAATTTTAGCGTTGATATTCTCCATTTTTTTACTTTCTTCACGGGCTTTGCTTTCTTCTTCTTTTAGATTTTGTGAAGTTTTTTCAAGCTTAGAACGTTCTTTTTGAAGATTAGCAATGGTTTTATCAAAACGGACTTTACCTCCTTCAATTTTCTTTTTTGCTCTGTTAATTAATCCATAAGGGATACCATTTTTTTGAGCAACTTCGAAAGTAAACGAACTTCCTGCTTGACCGATAACTAATTTATACATTGGTTCCAATGATTTCTCATCAAAAAGCATATTGGCATTAGTCGCAAAAGGTAGCTCGTTAGCTAACATTTTTAAATTGGAATAGTGAGTAGTAATAATTCCGAAGGCTTTTCTTTCATAAAACTCTTCAAGAAAAACTTCTGCTAAAGCACCACCAAGTTCTGGATCAGATCCTGTACCAAATTCATCAATTAGAAACAATGTTTTAGAATTACATTTTTTCAAGAAATAATTCATGTTTTTTAATCGGTAACTATAGGTACTTAAATGGTTTTCTATTGATTGATTATCGCCAATATCTGTTATGATTCGGTCAAACAAACAAGTTTCACTACGCTCATGCACTGGGATTAAAATTCCAGACTGACGCATTAATTGTAGTAAACCAACTGTTTTCATCGAAATGGTTTTACCACCTGCATTGGGGCCAGAAATTACAACTATTCTGTTTTCGTGATTAAAATCAAATGTTTGCGGGTATGTTGTTTCCTTTTTAGCTTTATTAGTCAAGTATAAAATAGGATGAAAGGCATCCCTGAAATAGATTTTTCTTTCTTTTGTGATATTTGGTAATAAACCATTAATTTTTCGGGCATATTTTGCCTTTGCAGAAATTACATCTACGTCACTTAAAAAGTCTTGATATTGAATTAATAGTGGTAAAAAAGGACGGATAGAATTAGTTAAGTTTTTAAGGATTTTTATAATTTCCTCTCTTTCTTCATATTCCAAATTGGCTAATTCTCTCGAATATCGTAATGTAGATTCAGGCTCAATATATGCAATACTACCTGTTTTAGAACTACCTAGAATTGATCCTTTAACTTTACGTCTATACATTGCTAAAACAGCCAAAACTCTCCGGTTTTCAACGACTGTTTCTCTAATCTCATCCAAATATCCTAACGAATTGTACTGACTTAAAGCCAAACCAAAACTCTGATTTACTTTACCACGAACAGCATTCATGTTACGACGTATTTCGAGTAGAGTAGGTGTCGCATCATCTTTAACTTCTCCGTATTTGTCCAATACGGCATCGATCGATTTTGTTATTTCTTTAGTAATCTCAATTTCACTTGCTTTTAAGGCTAAAGCTGGATAATACTCCTGAAATTTCTTTAAGAATTGTAATAAGATGTTTGTATTTTCCGAAATGGAGTGAATTTTTTTAAAACTTGGTAATTCCAAAAAGCTATCTTCAATTCCTAAAAATTTAATCTCATTAATTATAGGCTCAAATCCGTGATTTGGTAATGCATTATTATTATCGAAAGAAGATCTATATTCAGAAGTTTGTAACAACGATTGCATCAATTCCTCTTCATTTTTTAGAGGTTTGATGTTTAACGCTTTTTCGTTACCAATTTCGGTAATACAAAGTTCCGAAATGGTTTCTAAAACTGTTTGAAATTGTAAATCTTGAAGTGTTTTAGTATTTATTGAAATCATTTTTAAAGAAAGTGGCTAAGTAGCAAAGTTACAAAGTTTCAAAATAATATATTTGCTTAAAATACACCCAAAATGCAGTTTATCATTCATTCTTCTTGGCAACCTTTTTTTGATTCGGAATCTACTAAACCATATTTTACTGAACTAATAAAACAAGTTGATGAAGAATATGAAACTAATGTATGTTTTCCTCCAAAAGATTTAATTTTTAATGCATTTGATAAATGTTCATTAAATGATTTAAAAGTTGTTATTATTGGGCAAGATCCATATCATGGAGTGGGTGAGGCCAACGGTTTGTGTTTTTCTGTGAATGATGGAGTTGCAATTCCTCCTTCTTTAAAAAATATTTTAATCGAAATTAATAATGAATACGATAGAGTGTTTTTTCCAACTTCGGGAAATTTAGAACACTGGGCAAAACAAGGAGTTTTACTTTTAAATGCTTCATTAACGGTTCGTAAGGATTTAGCAAACAGTCATAAACATTTAAAATGGAATTTTTTTACGGATAGTGTTATTCAGTATATTTCTGAAAATACTGAAAATGTTGTCTTTTTACTTTGGGGAAGTTTTGCACAAAAGAAAGGGTCCAAAATTAATAAAGAGAAACATTTGGTATTAGAAAGTGGTCATCCATCACCACTGAGTGCCAATCGAGGCTTTTGGTTTGGGAATAATCATTTTTTAAAGACAAATGAGTATTTAAAAAGTCTTAAAAAAGAAGAAATTAATTGGTAAGTTTAATTGTAAAGTGTTAATTCTCCAAGGATTTTTTCACTCATAAATCGGCCACCAGGATAATAACCAGTATAATCTAAATTTAGCCATATTTGACCACGTTCGTCAATGTGATAATGTATTTCTTTGTTTTTGCTTTCTTCAACGAATAGCACTTTTTTAATCAAGAAAATAATATTTTCTAAATCTCTTTTGTTTCCAATTAACATTTCTGGATAGATATGAGCATCTGTATGAATTAATCTTGGCGTTCCTCCCACAGCTTTTACACAAGCAGCCATAAGTACGGCATGATCATCACAATCACCAGAAAAATGCTGTAAAGTTTCTGAAGCAGATGCTATATAATTATTACCAATAGGATCACTTACATAATTCCAGCGGGATTTAATTTCTTTAAAAACTGCAAAACATTGTATTGTAGTTCTGTAATAACTATACCCTTTAAGTTTTTTTGCTTCAGAAAAATGTTTTGTGGTTGCTAGTAAAGCAAAGTTTCTAACCTTTGGGTTTTGAAAATCTATAGCTCTTAATACTTTTGTTTTATTAGGAAAGGGTAATAGCTTGCTAACAATAAGGTCTTGTGGGTGTGCAGAATCACCCATAGTGTACATCATCGAGCGATAATCATCATAAACTCGATAAAAACTATATTCTCCAAAAAAAGTTCCGTAGGTTAAAAATAATATATATACAAAAACTGAGATGAGAATAGTCTTTTTGAGCTTTAATAAAATAAACTGAAATACACCTAATAAAGCTATGAAAATGGCAATTCTATCAATAGGTATTTTTAATTCTAGTTCTGCTAGATTTTGATGTATGATTATAAATACAGGAATTGTAAAAAGAATATTCAGTAAAAATATTACAATACTATCCCAAGGCTTTGGTAAGGATAGCCTGTTTTTGTAGGTATTGTAATAATTTTTGAGGGCTGAAAACATTTTTATTAAAACGATAAAAATAACGAATTATTTAACTACCGCTTCATAAGGGCTTTTATTTTCAATTAAATTTAACTCAAATAATTGGTTCTGCACTTTGTCAAAAGTAGCATTGTCTAGTTTCTTTTGTGACCAACGTGTCAATTTTAACCATTCTTGAATATCTTCTAATTTTTGATTATATCGGGAAGCTAATGTTTTGTCTATACTTGGGATTGATTTAAACTCAATGGTGGTGTTGTTTATGATTTCTAAGATTAATTCTATTGTAGAATTATTATTGTTTAGAAACTCATTTCTAACTGCAATTACAAAACAAGGCCAAGGAGTGGG
>CAMLKV010000067.1 GCA_946480635.1 uncultured Flavobacterium sp. | reverse complement strand
AGCAACAGAGATGGCTAATTTCCAATCTCAGTTTCAGTGGTTTTTAGGTTTTGGTTTTTTCTTATTAGTGTTAGATGTATTCTTGTTGGAAAGAAAAACCAAATGGGTGCAAAAATTAGACTTGTTTAATGAGAAGAAGGATAGATAACATGAAAAGCATTTTTAAAATAGCATTTATATTGCTTTCTGTTAGTACATTTGCCCAGCAGAAAAAAGATTTTGCATTACCTGAAGGAAATCAGGAATTTGCTAAAAAACAGTATGCAGAAGCTGAAGCAGATTATAGAATTTCTAAAGGGATTAATGCTAAAAGGGCTACAGCGTCCTATAATTTAGGAAATGCTATTTATAGGCAAAATCAAGCGAGCGAAGCTAAATTTGCTTACGCTAAGGCGATAGAAACAGCCAAAGGGAAACAACAAAAACACAGCGCTTTCCATAATATTGGTAATGTTTTCATGAAAGAGAGGGCATATGATAAAGCTGTTGAAGCTTATAAAAATGCCTTGCGTAATAATCCTAATGACGATCAGACTAGGTATAATTATGCTTTGGCAAAAAAAATGCTAAAAGATAATCCGCCTAAGGACGATAAGAAAGACGACAAAAAGGATAAAAATCAGGATCAGAAAAAAGATCAGGATAAAGACAAAAAAGACGATAAAAAAGATCAGCAAAACAATCAGGACAAAAAAGATAATAAAGAAAAGCCTGATCAAAAAGATCAAAACCAAAATAATCCAGAGCCTAAGCAAGGCAATGTTCCTAAAGACCGTTTGCAAAACTTGCTTGACGCTGTGAATAATGAAGAAAAGAAAATTCAAGATAAAGTAAACGCAAGAAAAGTAAAAGGGAAACCAGTAGAAAATCAGAAAGATTGGTAACCAATGAATGTATGAAAATGAAGAAGCTACTTTTTGTAATAACAGTTTTGTTCCATGTGAGTTTATTTGCACAAACCCAATTTGTGGCTAGTGTGAGCAAGAACTCTTTGGGAATTAATGAAAGATTACGAGTTGATTTTGCAATGAACGAGGATGGAGATAATTTTAATCCTCCCGCTTTCGAAGGATTTAGAATTGTTGGTGGTCCCAATCAGTCTGTGAGTTATTCATGGGTTAATGGTCGTAAATCTTTCGAGAAAACGTACTCATATTTTCTTCAACCATTAAAAAAAGGAACGTTTGTTATTAAGCAAGCGACGATAGAAATTAATGGTCAAATTTATAAAACATCTCCGCTTAAAGTAACTGTTGGAAATGCAGTGGCTGAAGAGAGAGATCCTTACGAACAGTATAATCCATACAATCAGCAACAACGTCAAGTGCCTGTTGGACCATCAGGAAAAGATGGAGTCCATCTTGTTGCCGAAATTTCAAATTCAAATCCTTACTTAAACGAGCCTATCACTGTAGTTTATAAAATATATGTAAGTCATCGATCAGGAGTAGGTGGTTGGAGAGAGTTAGCAAGTCCAAAATATACTAATTTTTGGAGCCAAAATATTGATGTAAAACAACTGCAAGTTCAGGAAGGAACATTCAATGGAGAACCATATCGTTATGCAGTTTTACGTAAAACAGTATTGTATCCGCAAAAATCAGGAAAACTAGAAATTGAGCCGTTATCATTAGATGTTGAGGTTGAAGTTCCATCTGGTCAAGTTGATTTCTTTGGTAGACCAATTATGAAAATGGGCAGCAAAAAAGTAGCTGCTGGTTCAAAAGTTATCAATGTAAAACCTCTTCCAGAAGCAGGGAAACCCGAAGATTTTAGTGGAGCAGTGGGTAATTTTAATTTCCAAGTTTTACCATCAAAAACCGAGTTGAAAGCTGGTGAATCATTAGATTTAAAAGTTGTAGTGTCAGGTAAAGGAAATTTAAAATTGTTTACATTGCCAAAACCTGTTGTGCCAGCTTCGTTAGAAATGTATGATCCTGCACACAAAGAAAATGTTCAAACACCTTTAACAGGAATGACAGGAAGTATTTCAGATACATATACTATTATTCCTCAGTCAAAAGGGCAATATCCAATTCAGCCATTAACGTTCACATATTTTGATTTGACTACAAAGAGTTACAAAACTATTACATCGGAAGAAATTACGATTAATGTTTTAGATGGTGTGGCAACATCATCTGCAGTAGCTGAAAACACTAATAAAAAACAAGTGACTTCAAATGCAACTTTTGCATTTATCAAATCTAAAACGCAATTAGTTTCTCAAAGTAAATCAGACTTTTTAGGATCAGGGATGTTTTACGGACTTTTAGTTGCACCATTTTTAATCATTCCTGCAATTGTTTTATTTAGAAGAAAGAAAGAAGAACTTGACGCAGACGTTACTGGAAATAGAATTAAACTTTCAAATAAATTAGCTAAGAAATACCTTTCTGAAGCACAAAAACAATTGGTCAACAAAGAGCCGTTTTACATTGCATTAGAAAGGGCGTTACATAACTTCTTGAAGGCAAAACTGCATATTGAAACGTCGGAAATGAGTAAAGATAAAATTACGCAACTGTTGTTGGCTAAAAATGCTGAAACAGATACTGTAAACCAATTCATTTCTTTGGTAGAAAGTTGCGAGTTTGCACGATACGCACCTTCAACAAGTACAAGTATTCAAAATGATTACAATTTAGCGGTAAGTATTATTTCCGATTTAGAAAAGCAAATGGCATAATTGTATTAAGGAACGTAGTTATGAAAGAGATTAAAAATATAGTTTACCTATTCTTACTTATTACTCAAACATTTTGGGCACAATCGGCTTTTGAGAAAGGAAATACATTATATCAAAAAGGAGATTATCAAAACGCAATAGCTTCTTATGAAAGTATTGTAAAGTCAGGACAAGAATCAGCCGAAGTTTATTTTAATTTAGGAAATTGCTATTACAGACTTAATAAAGTTGCTCCAGCAGTTTATAACTTTGAAAAAGCATTGTTGCTAAATCCATGTGATTCTGAAATACAAAATAATTTAGCTTTTGCAAAAAAAATGGCAATTGATGAAATTACGGAAACACCAAAGGTTGGATTCTCAAAAATCATAGCCGATTTTACTTCAAGCTTTCATTATGATACTTGGGCCTGGATAGCTATTTTGTTTTCAGTTTTGTTTTTAATTGGATTTGTTGTCTATTATTTTTCTAATTCAACGACATTAAAACGTGTTTTCTTTTCAGGAATGATTTTGTTTATGTTGTTCTTAATGGTTAGTATTTTTTCAGGATTTTATGAGAAAAACAGAGTAAACAATGATCGTCCAGCAATTGTTTTTGCTGATGTAATTTCGGTAAAGAGCGAGCCAAATGCTTCTGCACAAGATGCTTTTACACTACATGCAGGAACTAAAGTAACTGTTTTAGAAGAATTAGGAAACTATAAAAAAATTCAGCTTGCCGATTTAAAAGAAGGATGGATTGAAAAAACTGCCATAAAAGAACTTAAATAGTTACTGAACAGTATCTTTGTCAAATTCTCCATCTTCGGATTTGTCAAATTCTTTGACTTCGTCTTTTACATCTTTATACCAATCGCCTAAAATTGGCAATAGAAAATCAGATGTTTTCATGCAAGGGCCAACTAATAATGTTTTCTCCTGAAGATCTTCATCGATTTTAATAAAACCAATATTAACTTTTTGGAACAAGTTTAAAAGTATTCCAAATAAAAGAGCTGTTTTAATGGCTCCAAAAGCGCCGCCAAATAAAGAATTTGCCCAACCTAAAAAAGCGAAATCTGCAATTCCAGAAAGCGTTTTTGCCAATAACTGAATCCCTATAACAAAAGCAAAAAGAGTAATTAGAAAAGATGCTACAGTAATGGTTCTCGGTGACCATGAAACATGGTTTTCTAATAAGCCTTGAGTTATGTATGAAAATTTCACTGCAATAAATATTCCGATAAAAAATGCAATTAGTGAAGCCAATTCAACAAAAAGACCATTTTTATATCCTTTAAAAAAACCTATTGCAATGGCAATAATCAATACTATGTCTAAAAAACTCATAAAAAAATTCTTATTTTAGCGTACAATCAAATATATAAATAAATGTTCAAAAAAATCCTACTTTTTATAATGTTGCCTTTTTTAAATGGCTGTTCCAGTGATGGGACTACAGAAAATAATACTTCTGATGTTCAATTACAAAATGTACCAACGCAAATTACAGAAACAATTTATTATGGTGGTACGTCAGAGACTAAAACGACTAAATTTAATTATAGTAATGGTAAATTAGTAAATTTAGAGAATATTGCTGAGGGAAGGAAAACTACAATAACATACAATGGGGATAAGCCAATAAAGTTTAGTTTGTATGTTAATGGCTCACTATATAAAGAACAATTAATTACGTATAATGGTGATAAAATTGTTTCAGTAGCAGACAATCAAAATCAAGAAAAAACGGATTTTATTACACAAATTATGTCTTAGATTTAGTAACGCACTCACAATTCTCAGGAGGAAACTGGTCTACAACATCTACTGATAAGTATTTTTTTAGCAATTCAAATTTAATCAAAAAGTACCGTACAACTTATTACCCAAGCACATCTACTATTAAAATTGAATACGAATACGACACGAAAAACAATCCTTTCAAAAACTTAAATAAGTATCTAAAAATGCTATTGGAGTATGAGACGGTTGAGGTTGGTAATCTAAACAATGCCACATCTGCAAAATATTATGCAACTGTTTCTTCCACAACTCCAGATTCTAATAGAAATTTTGTAAACACATACAATTCTAGTGACTATCCAACTACAATCGTGAAAAACTTTACAGAGTCAAATACACAGTTGTCGAAAATGGAGATACTTTATTAGCTAAGTTTTCAATTTCGTTTTCTCATTGTAAAAGCATAGATATGTATCTTTGCAGACTAATTTTGTGATTATGATTCATAACTCATAACTCATAACTCATAACTCAAAAAATGTCACGCGATATACAACTCAAAGAACGTTGGGACTCGATAGTTAAATTTCTTTCAGAAAAATTTGCTGAAGGAGATGAACTAGATCTTGATGCCATTATTTATTTAATTGGTGTTCAGGAACTCGGGAAGTTCAATACAACATATAAAAAAGACGAAAAAATTAACCTAATGCATATTGCCATTTGTCGTTTGCTTGAACCTTATGGTTATTATGAATTTGATTATTTTGATAGTGAAGGATGGCCACATTATAAAATTAAAGAAGAGTTGCCACCACTTAAAGCAGGTGAACAATCTGTTTTGATGAAAGAAGCTATTGTAAACTATTTTTTAGAGAAAGAACTAATTAAGTAAAAGGTGAAGAGAAAATAGTATTGAGGTAAATCAATTCTAATCACTAATTACTATTTACTTATCACTAAAAAATAGTAAATTTGCACCTTATTGCGAAGAACGATGACTGATAAGATTAAAGAATATATTGAAGAAGCGAAAGCTTTTACAACGCAGAATAAAGAAAAATTAGAAGAATTCCGAATCAAATTCTTAGGAAGTAAAGGTTTGGTAAAGGATATTTTTGCTGAATTTAAAAATGTACCTAACGATCAAAAGAAAGAATTTGGTCAGGTAATCAATTTACTGAAAACGATTGCTGAAGAAAAAGTAAAAGCCATTCAGGAGGAGTTAGAAAGTAAAGAAGAAGTAAAAGGTATTTACGGAGACTTGTCACGTCCTGCTGAACCGTTCAAAATAGGTTCTCGTCACCCAATATCTTTAGTGAAAAATCAAGTAATTGACATTTTTTCAAACATTGGTTTCAATGTTTCTGAAGGTCCGGAAATTGAAGACGATTGGCATAACTTTACAGCATTGAACTTGCCGGAATATCATCCAGCTAGAGACATGCAGGATACATTCTTCATTCAAACAAATCCAGATATCTTGTTGCGTACACATACATCATCAGTACAGGTGCGTTATATGGAAAACAACAAACCGCCAATTCGAACGATTTCTCCAGGAAGAGTATTTCGTAATGAAGCGGTGTCATCCCGTTCGCACTGTATTTTCCACCAAGTAGAAGGTTTGTATATTGACAAGGATGTTTCTTTTGCCGATTTGAAGCAAACACTTCTATATTTCACAAAAGAGATGTTCGGGAAGTCTAAAATCAGATTGCGCCCTTCTTATTTCCCTTTCACCGAGCCTAGTGCCGAAGTGGATATTTACTGGGGATTAAAAACTGAAACCGACTACCGTATTACAAAAGGAACAGGATGGTTGGAAATCATGGGTTGCGGAATGGTTGATCCTAATGTTTTGAAAAACTGTGATATCAACCCAGACGAATACAATGGTTTTGCTTTTGGAATGGGTATCGAGCGTATGGCAATGTTATTATACCAAATTAGTGATATCCGTATGTTCTATGAAAATGATGTTCGTTTCTTAGAACAATTTAAATCGAGTATATAAAAAGAAAAGATGAGAGACGGATAGATGAAAGATGTATCCGTCTTTTTTCTATTAGTCAATTCTCTATTTTTCTCAAAAAAATGAAAAAAGATATTGAAATACCTAAAGTTGAAAATGTATTCCTAGCTGCAATTCAGGAATGGAATGATGACTTTATGGATAAAGTCTGGTACGTTTACTTGGTCAATGATTCTGATTTTGATTTGGACAGCGTAATGGTAGTTTCTAAAGCCTTTGGAACTATTGATGGAGAAATGCGTAAAACATCGCTTTTAAGACATGCTTTTGTGAAAGTGCCAACTGTGTCTACTGTTAAAATAGAAATGGTAGAAAAAAGTGTTTTAGCACTTAATAACGAGTTTATGGTGACTTATTTCATAGGGAATACATTATACGATAAGAAATTCACCTTTCGTAAAAATACGATTAATGAACACGCTACTGAGGAAGTGCCTCATATTTGGCAGAATGGAGTAGTGGTAAAATAAAAAAGAGAGCTATTGCTCTCTTTTTTATTTATATTCTAATTCAATTTATCCGTTAGTTTCTTGAAGGACTGCTTCGCTTCTTTTCCTTCATACAATACTTCGTATACTGCATCTAGAATAGGAGTTTTAGCTTTGTATTCTTTGTTAAGATTCCAAGCACTTTTTGCGGCATAATATCCTTCGGCCACCATGCTCATTTCCATTTGTGCCGATTTTACAGTGTAGCCTTTACCAATCATTCGGTTTCTGGAGAACACAGAATATCCTGTTACCAATAAGTCACCCAAATATGCCGAATTATTGATGTTACGTTTCATTTTGTGAACTTTCTTGATGAATCGTTTCATTTCACGAATAGCATTACTCATCAAAACAGCCTGAAAGTTATCTCCGTAACCTAGTCCGTGTGCAATACCAGCAGCTATCGAATAAATATTCTTTAGTACGGCAGCGTATTCAGTACCGATAATGTCATCAGTGGTTTTGGTTTTTATAAAATAGCTAGATAGGTTTTTTGCCATTATTTTCGCCTTAGCAGCATCACCACAAGCTATAGTTAGATATGATAAACGTTCTAAAGCAACCTCTTCGGCGTGACAAGGTCCTGTAATAACTCCAATGTTTTCATAGTCGATATTGTAGTTTTTGTGGAAGTGTTCGCCCACAATCATACTTGTTTCAGGAACAATACCTTTAATGGCAGAGAATATAACTTTTCCTTGTAGATCTTTGGTTAAGTTTTGAAGTTCTCCATTTAAAAATGCAGATGGAATTGCAAAAATTACATAATCAGCATCTTTGACAGCTTCGTTGATATCATTCGTTAGATTTAACTTTTTAATGTCAAATTCTACCGAACTTAAATAATTTGGATTGTGTTTGTGAAGTTTTAAATGTTCTATGGCATATACGCTTCTCATGTACCAATTTACTTGGCTAACATTCATAGTCAACATTTTTACAATGGCTGTGGCCCAGCTACCACCACCTATAACGGCAAATTTTGGTTTATCAGTCATAATTATTTTTTTAGCCCCGATTGAGCCTTTGTTGAAGCTCTTTTTTATTGATTAACGAATTTATAATCAATAAAAAAAGCGACTGGCGAAAGCGGGAAAAAGCTCCTAAATAAAAGTCGGAACGACATTTTTATAAAAAGAAAAATCAAAGGTATAAAATTTTTGGCACGCATATTGGTTTATGATATATGAAACTATAAAAACACAGGTTATGAAAACTATAAAAATACTTTTGTTAGCCATTTTTTCTCCACTGCTTTTTACGGCATGTGTGACAGATGTATATGTAGAAGATACATATGTAGATAATGGAATTTCATTACCACAACTTATGGAAGGATACGATTTGTGGTATGTAGATTATGATGCAACAACAGGAACTGGCGATGTGCCATTTTTAACTAGAGCCTTTACTGTTTCTTTTGTGAATGGTAGTATGTATGCTAATAACAATTTAGCTGGTATTGGCTCAACTGGAGGAGGTTTTGGAGTTCGAATAGGAAGTTACAGTTATTTTACAAATGCAGTAAGAGTATATCATGATATTTATGGTGTGTATGATCTTGAGGTATACCAATTGTCTTCTAACCGAATTAAATTATACAGCCGCAGTGAAAATGTAACGTATTACTTAAATGGTTATCAAAGAAGTTCTTTTGACTACAACAAGTTGTTTTATGATAACCTGCATTATTTTTTACAAGAATACAAAGCTTGGGAAAAAGTATACACAAGTAACTATGGAGCGTTAAACGATTTTGACAACGAACATTTCATTCAGTTTGTTGCTGGTGGAAGCGATAATAATTTCCGCTCATCACAAGATGCTCCTGGGACACCATATAATAGTATCTACTGGGATTTTACTGGGATTTATGGTATTTCTAATACACCAAGTTACTACAGTAAAATTTTAACATTAGATTATGATTTTTGGGGCAATGAATCGTTTACCATCACCGTTATTAATGACAGTAGGATTCGATTATACCACAATGCATCAGGAACTACTTATGAATTTGTGGGTAGAGGATTTATCCAGTACATGAAAAAAGGAGCAGCAGTTCCTAGAGCTAGAGCTAAAAGTACTGCAGGAAAATTAGCAAGTTAATAAATATAAATAAAGTTAAGTTACGTTTTGTTTTTGGTGTTAAGTAGAAAGGCGTTCAGGGTTTATCCTGAACGCCTTTCGAAATTTTAGTAGGCTGAGGTTTTCGAAGCCTATTTTAATTTGTTCTCTGAGGTTCTCGAAGACAACAATTAGTAACTCATTTCTACAATAGCTCTTACTTTTTCTGGA
>CAMLKV010000066.1 GCA_946480635.1 uncultured Flavobacterium sp. | reverse complement strand
CTGGCGGAACAGCAACTGGCGGCAGCACTAATACTACTGGACAAAACGGTGTTAACGGAGAATCAACAGGAGCCAATGGCGCAAGTGGTGGAAACGGTGGAAACGGCGGAAATTCAACAGCTACAGGTGGAGCCGGAGTAAGTAACGGAGATGGAAATAATGGAACAATTCCTGGCGGAGGAGGCGGAGGAGGCGAAAGAGGCGGAGGAAGTTCTAGAAGTGGAGGAGCAGGAGCTAATGGACAAGTAATTATTACTTATGCAGTTTCATGTTCTGGGACACCAACAGGAGGAACTGTTTCTGTATCTCCAACGACTGGAGCAGTAAGTAGCGCATATGTTGTTTCTGCAACTGGATATACAACTGGAACAGACATTACTTATCAATGGCAATACAATACAGGTAGCGGATGGACCAATCAGGGTTCTGCTTCAGGAACATATTCTAATTATAGTGCAACTGCACCAGCCACAGCTGGAACTGCCGTTCAATGGAGATTAGTAGTGTCTTGTACTTCTTCGGGACTCTCTTCAAATTCATCAACAGCAACATTTACAACTTCAAGTGCAAGCTATTGTACTCCAACAGGTGGTACAAGTAGCACGTCATATTATTTAACACCAATTACAACAACAGGAGGGTTAACTAATATAAATTACACTGCTTCTTCATATTCAGCTTACATTAATAATTCAGGAACATCTTTTTCACAATATTCAGGTTCATCAATAAACGTAAACCTAGGATCCGCTGGAGCAAGTACATACTATTTTTATTGTTGGATAGACTGGAATAATGATGGTGATTTTGCTGATGCAGGAGAAACTATTTTTTCAACAACTTCTTATGCTTCGACATATTCAGGTGCTATCACTATTCCAACAGGACAACCTACAGGCAACTACAGAGTACGCTTTGGTGTAAGCTATCTAGGAGCTTTAACATCATGTGGACCAGCTCCTTATGGGAACTATGCAGATTACACATTAAATGTACCTGCTTTACCATCATGCTCGGGGACACCAATTGCTGGCACAACTACAATTAATCCCATTACTGCAGCACCAGGTTCTACTTATACTGTTTCAGCTTCAGGCTTCACAAACGCTACAGGTATGACATACCAATGGCAATCAAACACAAATAGTGCAGGTTGGGTTAATGTCGGATCTGCTTCTTCAACTTATTCAAATTATACTGCAACTGCTCCTTCACCAGCAGGGACAGTAGTACAATGGCATTTAATCATTACTTGTTCTGCCTCAGGACAATCGGCAACTTCGACTAACGGAACCTTTAATTCTACTTCTATACAAAATGTACCTGCATCAGGAAATAATTCCGTTGCTTGTGGCACCAACATAATGATATA
This sequence comes from uncultured Flavobacterium sp., assembly GCA_946480635.1. The sequence continues at coordinate 7,928 of CAMLKV010000066.1, read as the reverse complement.
TGACAATGGAGGATCTTCATCAAATTACACTGATAGCAGTGATGGATACACAGTAATAAACGTTAATGCAACTTCAGAATCATATATTACGATTACAGGCAACTACAACACAGAATCTAGTACATTAGATCCTATTAGAATTTATCAAGGTTCTGGAACTGGTGGTACACTTGTTGCCACTTATGGAGGAACAGGGACAATAAATTTTGTTGGTAATCCCGGACAGACTTACACTATTAGATTTACATCTGACAGTTCTGTTAACTATTCTGGATTCGCACTATCAGTAACATATAATGGTGCTTGTACCCCCCCTGCTTGTGGTCGTCCAACAGTAACTGCTGTTGAAACAGGAAGCACAACGGCTAGTGCTACATGGACACCATCAGCTTTCGGATCTCCAACAGGTTATTATTATGCCATCAGTACTTCGTCAACAGCTCCAACTTATCCTGGTGGAGCTTGGACTGCTACTGCATCAACTTCTGCTACATTTTCAGGCTTAAACAGCTATACAACATATTATGTTTTTGTAATTACAGACTGTGGAGCTGTAGATAGTAGTGTAGGTTCAGATCCTTTCACAACACAACTTGGTCCAATTAGTAATGTAGCAACAGGTTGTCCTTCTGCAGATTCTGGATGGCAAGACCCATTAAATGGCACAATTAGCTATACCACATCTCCTCCAACAAGTACATGTACAAGTTCTAGCGTCACTACACTTGCAGCTAATTATCTTCCATTAGGAAGTACTTCAAGTTACTCGATAGAGCGTATAACTTATAGTCCACCAAGTTCTTTTACTGGTTTAGCAAACCCTATTAGTGTAGGAATTGATGATGTTTGGTCGCCTGTAATTAATCTACCTTTTAATTTCTGTTTTTGGGGAAACACATATACACAATGTCGTGTTGGCTCTAACAGTATAATTACTTTTGATCCAACTACAATAGCACTAACAGGAACTAATCCATCTAGTGGTTATGCATTTAGCAACAATATTCCACAAAGCAGTGACAGTGTTTTACTTAAAAATTCAATTTTTGGAGTTTTTCATGATATTGACCCTTCTAAAGGAGGTACAGTAGGTTGGGAATTAAAAACATTACCAAGTGGTTGTAGAGCACTAGTAGTAGCTTACAATAATGTACCTTTATTTGGAGACAACACCAAATTATATACAGGAATGATGGTATTGTATGAAAATACAAACGTAATCGAAGTATATATAAAAAACAAACCATTGGATGATACAGACGGAAGCGCATGGAATGGCAATAATGCCATTGTAGGTATACAAAATGCTACTGGAACTCAAGCCGCGGTAGCTCCTGGCAGAAACGGTTTAGACACTGACTGGACAGCTACTAATGAAGCTTGGCGCTTTGTACCAGTTGGTGATGACTATGCTCCTATTGTTCACTGGTTTCAAAATAGCATTAGTGCTGCAAATGAAATTGGAACTGGGGACACTATAGCAGTTCAACCAACAACGACAACAACATACTACTCACAAGTCGAATATAGATTCTGTAATGATGGAGGCTTATTCTACGCCCAAGACAATATTACTGTAACAGTAACTGGAGCAAAAACATGGAATGGCTCTGTTAGCACAGACTGGAATACTGCTGCAAACTGGTCTCCATCTGGAGTTCCTACAGCAGCTGACTGTGTCGTTATCCCTACGGCTCCTAGAAACGCAATTGTATCTGGAGCAAACTACAATGCTCTTGGACACAACTTAACAGTTCAAAATGGCGGAAATTTAAGTATTTCTTCTCCAACTGCTCCTAACAGAACTAGTTTAACTATTACTGATAGAATTACAGTTAACACAGGAGGTATTTTTAATGTAAGAAATTCTGCTAACCTAATTCAAATCAACAATGTAACCAATATAGGTAATATAAACATGGATAGAAATGCTTTCGTGGATTTTAGTGATTATGTGTATTGGTCAAGTCCTGTTTTTGGGTTCAACTCTGCTAATATTTCAACATATTCAAATAATGCAAATCTTTACAAATGGACACCTACAGTTACAGGAAACGGAATTGGAAATTTTGGAAATTGGTATAACGGAACAGAAACAATGGTTATTGGTAAAGGCTATATCGAGAGAGGTCTAAATAACGCCCCCCTAAATTCACCTGTTACATTTACAGCTACATTTACAGGAGTGCCAAACAATGGTAATATTACAACACCAATTTCTAGAGGAACGTATAATACAGCTTCTACATATGCATCACCATATTCCCCAACTAATGCTTCACAAGATGATGACAATTGGAATCTAATTGGCAATCCATATCCTTCATCAATTGACGCAAAAGCTTTCTTAACTGCCAACGCTACAAATCTAGATGGTTTCATAAAAATTTGGACTCATGGAATTGCTCCTAATGCAGCTGCTCCAGATCCATTCTATAACAATTATGGTTATAACTATGAGGTTACAGACTATTTAACTTATAACTTATCAGGAGCTCAAACTCAAAATGGATTTGATGGATATATTGGAGCTGGACAAAGTTTTATAACTAAGATGCTTCACACTAGTCCTTCAACTTCATCAAATGCAACGTTTACTAATGCAATGAGAAGTAACACTTTTAGAAACGATCAATTTTTCAAAAACACAAATACTAATCCTGAAGGTAGAATTTGGCTAGATTTAGTTTCTCCAACTGCAAGTAATTCAACTCTAATAGCCTATGTCGATGGAGCAACAAACAGTAAAGATCAAATGTACGATGCTCAAGCAGATCTAAAAGCTAATTTTAGCAGATGGCTATGACAGAAACATTATTCAAGGTAGAAGCTTACCTTTTGATCAAAATGACCAAGTCCCTCTTGCGGTTAAATTACCAACAACTGGTAGCTACACTATAGCAATACAAGGAGTAGACGGTTTGTTTAACAATCAAAGCCAAGCCATTTATCTTGAAGATAAACAGTTAAACTTAATTCATGATTTAAGAACTGCTCCTTATATCTTCTCAGCTCCACAAGGCGAGGTTATAGACAGATTTGTATTGCGTTATACAAATGCTGCTTTAGGAACAACTAATCCGGTATTTGTATTACGTTATACAAATCAAACATTAGGCAACAGTACTTTTGATTACAACAATGCTATTACAATATTTGCAGATAACAGTATTAACGTAAAATCATCTGTAGAAAAAATTAAAGAAATAACAGTTTATGATGTTCTTGGAAAAACATTGGTTACTAAAAAGAAAGTAAACAATAACGAAATTTCAATAACAGAAGTTAGACCTACAACTAACGTATTAATTGTAAAAGTAAAACTTGAAAACGATGCAGAAGTTGTTAAAAAAATAATTTACTAAACGTATTTTAAAAATCCCCAAAAAGGCCTTTGTTTACAATAGCAAAGGTCTTTTTCATTTTTATATGCTTCACGTTCAAATGAAATATTTCGATACCCAACGTGCTTATCTTTAAACTGAATCCATCTAAAAACAAACTCAATAAAATACCAAACAAAAAAAGGTACAATCAACATTTCTAATTGTTGCTTTATATGAATTCGTTCATGATTCACAAAAAAAGGATTTTTCTTGTCTTCTTTATCAACTAAAAACACAAAAGGGAAAAAAGTAATCCCTCTAAACCCTTTTGGGGTAAAATATTTAAAAACAATAAGAATCATACCTCCGAAAGTTTTAAATTTGTGTCCATGTTTGGGCAAAATAACGAAAATAAATTAATCGAGGGCGAAGATTTTTATTACACTCCCGAAGGATATAAATGTTTTACAGAAAAATACCATCTCAAACGAGGTTATTGCTGTAAAAGCGGTTGCAGACATTGTCCTTACGGATTTGATAAAAAAACAGGAACTAATACAAAGAAAAAATAGGGCGTGCCCTACTCTTCGTTTCGGTCGGGCTGTCCGCAGTACATGGTACTTCGCTCCCATCCCTCACGCAACACAACGTAAAAATGGATCACCATTCACAAAAATACAGAGTCAAAATATACAAGTCCTATCACAGGTCTGACATTCGTTATCCCTAGTCGTTAAAAACTCAACGAATAGATTAAAATAAACGAATAACCAAATTCTTAAAAAATGACTTTTCAAGAACAAATATTAGAAGGAATTCCTTCAGTTTTACCACAACCAAAACCATACGAAAACAATATCAATCACGCTCCTAAGCGTAAAGAAATATTAACTGCTGAAGAAAAAAAGTTAGCCATAACTAATGCGCTACGCTATTTTGAATCAAAACATCATGCGGAACTAATCCCTGAATTCAAAGCCGAATTAGAACAATACGGTCGTATTTACATGTATCGTCTACGTCCTGATTACAGCATGTATGCCAGACCAATTTCTGAATATCCAGGAAAATCTGAACAAGCAAAAGCTATCATGCTAATGATTCAAAACAACTTGGATTACGCAGTAGCACAACATCCGCACGAATTAATTACCTATGGTGGAAACGGAGGGGTTTTCAGCAACTGGGCACAGTACAGATTAACAATGAAGTATCTTGCTGAAATGACAGAAGAACAAACTTTAGTTATGTATTCTGGTCATCCAATGGGACTTTTCCCATCGCACAAAGATGCCCCAAGAGTCAATGCATTAGGTGTTACTCAATACGGACAAATGACCGCCGGAAGTTACATGTACATAGGCCCACAAGGAATTGTGCATGGTACTACCATTACAGTATTAAACGGTTTTAGAAAAATTGGAAAAAATCCATCAGGAAACCTATTCGTAACATCAGGTCTAGGAGGAATGAGTCGTGCTCAGCCTAAAGCAGGAACGATTGCTGGATGTATAACTGTATGTGCCGAAGTAAATCCTAAAATTACAAAAATTCGCCACGAACAAGGTTGGATTCACGAAATCATTAAAGATTTAAACGAATTGGTTACCAGAGTTCGTAAAGCACAAGAAGAAAAAGAAATTGTATCTATTGCTTATCTAGGAAATATAGTAGATGTTTGGGAAAAATTCGATCAAGAAAATTTACACATCGATTTAGGATCAGATCAAACTTCACTTCACAATCCATGGGCTGGAGGTTATTATCCTGTTGGAATTTCTTTTGAAGATGCCAACGAAATGATGGCTAACAATCCAGAACAATTTAAAACAGAAGTTCAAAAGACATTACGTCGTCATGCTGCTGCAATTAATAAGCACACCGCAAAATGGTTTTGGACCATTCCGTTGGGTATGTTGTTCTGGAAATCCAGAAGATTTAGCGAAAACAGACAAAATTGCTTGTGATATTTTAGAAGAAATGATGAAGAATTCACCTGCTGAAATCCAACAACAAATGGCCGACAACATTCAATGGATTAAAGGAGCTCAACAAAACAAATTAGTAGTCGGTTCACAAGCTCGTATTTTATACGCTGATGCCGAAGGAAGAACTAAAATTGCAGAAGCTTTTAACCAAGCCATTGCAAGAGGTGAAATTGGCTATGTAGTTTTAGGTCGTGACCATCACGACGTTTCAGGAACAGACTCACCATACAGAGAAACTTCAAATATTTATGATGGCTCCCGTTTCACATCAGACATGGCAATACATAATGTAATTGGAGACAGTTTCCGTGGAGCGACATGGGTTTCAATCCACAATGGTGGCGGTGTTGGATGGGGCGAAGTAATAAACGGCGGATTTGGTATGGTTCTTGATGGTACTAAAGAAGCTTCAAGACGTTTAGAATCAATGCTTTTTTGGGATGTCAACAATGGTATTTCAAGAAGAAGCTGGGCAAGAAACGAAGGAGCGGTTTTCGCTATCAAAAGAGCAATGGAAAATCAGCCACTTTTGAAAGTCACATTGCCTAATATGGTTGAAGAAGGATTACTAGATTTTTAAGTTTTATAATTATTTCAAACGGTTTAAACTAAATTTCTTGTAATTTTAATAAAGAAAAACAATTTTAAACTCTTAAAATATGAAAACTTTAAAACTATTATCAGTAGCATTACTTTTTGTGCTTGCCTCGTGTAGTTCAGTAAGGGTTAATGCAGATTATGACAAAAATGCCAACTTTGGACAATATAAAACCTATGCTTTTCATAAAAGTGGTATAGATAAAGCTGAAATTTCTGATTTAGATAAAAAAAGAATTCTTCGCTCTATTGATGCTCAAATGAGCGCAAAAGGTTTTTCAAAAAGTGATTCTCCAGATCTATTGGTTAATATATTTACAAAAGAAAGAGAACGTGTAGATGTAAACCAATATTATTCTGGCTGGGGATATGGTTGGGGCTACGGTTGGAATCCATATTTTTGGGGAGGTAGACCTTATGTTACAACCTCTACAGAAGGAACTTTATACATTGATTTAATTGACGCCAAAAACAAAGAATTAATTTGGCAAGGTGTAGGAACAGGTTATTTAACCCACTGTGTAGAGAAAAAAGACGAAAGAGCCAATGAATTTGTTTCTAAAATATTAGAACAATTTCCTCCTCAATCTAGATAGTTTAAAATTTATTTATAATATTGACCCGTACAAAAACGTACGGGTTAATTATTTAAAACACAAATCAATATGATTAAAAATTACTTATACCTACTTCTTGTTATTTTAATTTCATCATGCAGTTCTACAAACTTAATGACATTAAGAGTTACAGAGCCGGCTCCAATTTTTATTACTAATAGCGATTTAAAAATAGGTATCATTAACAGAACAGCTCCGTCAAAAGGAAACGAAAGTGTAGATGCAATTGATAAAATCCTTTCAGCAGAGGGGAAAAACTTAGACAAATTGGGGTCCAATGCATCTGTACAAGGATTGATGACTGAACTTAAAAAAAATGAACAAGTAAAAAGAGTAATCACCTTAGATAGTTCAAAATTTAAAAATACAGGCTTAGCAGTCTTTTCAGAATCAATTCCATGGGATAAAGCTGAAAAACTGTGTAAAGATAACAACCTAAATGTCATATATGAGCTTTCATTTTATGACACCGATGCTAAAGTAGATTACAAAACATCTACAACACAAATAGCAAACCCTCTTGGCATAAAAATACCCGCTATTGAACATCAGGCTACAATTAATACATTAATTAAAATGGGGTGGCGAATTTATTATCCTCAACAAAAAGTTATGGTTGATGAGTACGTTGCGAATAATAACATAACACTATCAGGAAAAGGAATTAATCCTGTAAGAGCTGTTGAAGCTATAATTGGCAGAAAAGAAGCTGTTTTAAATATCAGTGATAAAATAGGTCAAGATTATGCTGCCAAACTACTACCCTATTATACTAGAGTTTCAAGAGATTATTATGTAAAAGGAACCAACAATTTCGAAATAGGGAAAAGAAGAGCTCAAACTGGCGATTGGGATGGTGCTGCAGAACTTTGGGCAAAAGAAACCAATAATCCTGATTCTAAAATTGCAGGAAGAGCTTGTTACAATATGGCCATTATTAATGAAATAAATGGAGATTTAAACAAAGCTATTGAATGGGCTTCGAAAGCATATACAGACTATGGAGACAAGCTTGGCTTACGTTATGTTAATATGCTAAAAAACAGGGTTCAAAAACAAAAACTTTTAGAATCTGAAAGCCCAAAACAATAGTTTTTTACGTATTCTTCAATTTTTATAGATGTTAAATGCTGGAGTACAATGTCAAAATCATTGTAATCTCATCAAACATTTCTTAACTTTACAAACAATTACAACTAATATAATTCATGGAAACTCACTTTGAAAGCAATCCGTTGATTGATAAGTTACCTGCTCATTTAAAACAATTTATCAAAGCGCAAGATTACGAAGATTACACACCTATCAATCAGGCTGTGTGGCGTTATGTGATGCGTAAAAATGTAGATTATCTTTCAAAAGTAGCTCATGAATCTTATCTTGAAGGTTTAACAAAAACA
>CAMLKV010000065.1 GCA_946480635.1 uncultured Flavobacterium sp. | reverse complement strand
TTTCACGTAAGAATTCCAATGAGTGTTTTTTAGGTTGCATCGGGAATTTTTCTGCATCAGAATCGCCTAAAATCTCTAGTTTTTTTACTTGGATTTCGTATTTCTGTCCAGCTCCTTGGCTTTCTACAAGCTCTCCTTTAACACAAATGGCTGCTCCTGTAGTGATCCTTTTTAATGTTGTTTCTGGTGTGTTTTCAAAATCTACAACACACTGAATATTATGAATAGTTGAACCATCGTTCAATGCAATAAATTGATTATTTCTAAAAGTTCTTACCCATCCTTTTGCTGTTACTTCTTGTAATGTCTTCGTGCTGTTTAGTAAGTCTTTAACTTTTGTATGTTTCATCTTAAATTTAGAATTGCTGCGCTATCATATTGCGCCTTTGTTAGAATTCGATATTAGAATTAACTGCAAATATAATTCTTTTGCTTGAAAACAAAAAGGTTGAAAATTATACAGAACGACAAGTTTAATTCGGTTTTATTGATCTAATATTTTGATATCTAACTCAAGCTTTTTTTTGGTTTAATCATTGAAATATAAAGTTTTAGGATTCTTGTTTTTTACATTGAATTAATTACTGATAATTAAGAAAAAATCTAAGAAATTCGTAATTGTAAATTATTTATGTCGGATTGCTGTTTTATGAAAAATGTTTATTAAAAAATCAATTTACATGAATTTTTATTAATTGATTTCAGTTTTTTCATTGCATTATTGATAATTATTCATTGATTAACGTTTTTTTAACAATTAAAAAATGACCATTTTGCTTTTTGCTTTTAATTTTGCTAAAAAAATATAAAGCCCTAAAAATGAAAAAAATAGCCTTGATTTTAAGTTTGATTTCTTTATTTGTTGTTTCTTGTACTGTGGATTCAATTGATACTTCTTCGCAAAGAATGCAAAGCCTGAATCCATCAGAACCAACATTCATGTCTGGCGATCTTAATAATGTAACTTATACTAATTTAAAGCCTCAGACTTATACTAATGTTTCTTGTTTGCAAACTGAAGTTGAAACTTATCATTTAAGTCCAATAGTTCAATATAATTATTTGTTGTTACAAGGGTCTGATATAACTTTGTCAGATGCTCCTCAATCTTCTTCAATATTAATTGACATTAGAATTCCTGAATCAAAATGGGCTGTAGGAACATATAATTTAAGTGATGATTTAAGTACAGGAACTAATGGATTAGATTGTATTGCTCGTTTAATTGAAATTGGAGGTGCAACAAAAACTAAATTGACTTCTGGAAGTATTACAATTACAGAATTTAATCTTTCTACAAGTACTATTAAAGGTACTTTTAATTTTACTTATCAACGTAGAAATGGTTCTATTTATGAAGGATCTTACACTCTAAATAATGGTGCTTTTAAATACAAATTAGACGCTCCGTTTTTTAATTAATTATTTGCCCCAAATCATACCAAAAAGAGCGCTAATAAGCGCTCTTTTTTTGTTTCGTTATTTTGCTTTAGTTGATTTAAGACGTTTTTCTGTATTCTCTTTGATTGAATTAACAAAATCTTCGTCTTTTAGGAAGCTTTCTTCTAGAGAGAATCTGCATGCACAGGTTATCTTGTCTTGGTTTAAAAAAGTAATGCATGTGGTAGGAGCTTTATAACCACTTATGCTTTTTATTCCTAAGTTTATATTGCTTTTTAATTCATTTATATTAACATCTTTTTTTAGAAGATAATCATAGACTACATAGTTTATTGTGTCTTTTTTTTTGAAAGAAGCGGATTCATGAGTGTAGCTTATTTTTTCAACTTTTTCAAAAAAATCTCTTGAAAGTGTTGATGCTACAGATTTTGAAAAACGCAAATTATATTGTTCTGGTCTAGTATATTTTTTTAAAGGTTTGTTGGTTTTTATGTTTCCGTAATCAACTCTGTTTAAGACTTCATAGTTTGTGTTTACCTGACAATTTGCACATGTAATAAATAAGAAAAAGAGGAATGTTATAGTAGGTTTCATAATTTAAAGATTGAATTAATGTTCCAAATAAAAATTGTTTTTCAAATTTGGCCTAAGAGCATATTGTACCTCGACAAAAAGTTTGCCAGATTTAACTAAAGTAAGCATGGAGTCATGAAGATTTGATGTGCTTATTCCAGCTAAATTTGCTATGTCTTTCTTAAAATCGTCAAAACTACCTATAATTTCTACACAACCTGCAGCTCCCCAACCTGATTCGTGGACATCAGATGGTCCAGCATGAATTAAAAAGTTGCCCTTTATTTGAAATGCACCTCCAAAAGGCGAGTGTGTGTTTCTTACCTCGTAATTCTTATCGTATAAAGTAATTTTTTTTCTGTCAACACTTGTTAATCCAGAATTTACCCAACCTCTTGCTTTGTAGTGAGAAGAGGGGTTGTTGGGGTCGTTCCAAAAAGGCATAAAACGTAAGGCTTTCCATTCCTTTTTGATTGTTTTTTTTTCATTTTCAATGATAACCTTGTATACAGGAGTTTGGTATAGTTCTCTTTTACCATTATCATTAAAATCATCATCAGGATATGATTTTGCTAAATATGTTTCTCCAGTTTCGACTCCGGTTACTGTTATTAAAACGTTATTCATTGTGTATTAAATTTCTACTAAAGTAAGAATTTTAATACAATTATTAATTTTAAGGTTGATCTTTTTTCTCTACAGCATCTACCTCTTCATCAGTTGGTTCCAAAATGTCGATTTTAGGTTTGATGAATTCTTGCTCATTTGCAAGGGTTCTGTTTAAGGAAAGTACTAATGATGGTAGTAATACTAAATTTGAAAGCATTCCGAAACTAAGTGTTAAGGCGACTAATCCTCCAAGAGCAACTGTTCCTCCAAAACTTGATAACATAAACACTGAGAAACCAAAGAATAATACAATGGAAGTATAAAACATGCTTATTCCAGCGTCATCAAAAGTTGCGAAAACAGATTTTTTAATCTTCCAATCGTTTCGTGATAATTCCAGTCGGTATTGAGCAAGGAAACGAAGAGTGTCGTCGACAGACATTCCGAATGCAATTCCGAAAACTAAAATTGTAGATGGTTTTAATGGAATGTTTAAGAAACCCATTAGTCCTGCAGTCATCAATAAAGGTAATAAGTTTGGAATGATTGAAACCAATACCATTTTGAATGAACGGAACATAAGTGCTACTAATCCTGCTGTTAAGCCAAAGGCCATTAGTAATGAAGACAATAAGTTGTCTAGTAAGTATTTTGTTCCTTTTTGAAATACTGAAGGTTTTCCTGTGATGATAACTTCATATTTAGAAGGAGGGAAAAGTTTGTCTGCTTTTGCTCTTATCTGACTTTCTATAGCATCCATTTTTTCACCATTTTCATCTTTTATAAAAGCTGTAATACGTGCATATTGACCAGTAGAGTCTACATAGCTTTTCATTAAATTCTCTTTCGAATTCTTAGTTGCATTTTTAGCGTAAGAAAGTATGAAAGATTGTTCTTGTGATGTTGGTAATTCATAATATTCTGGATTACCGTTGTAATATGCTTGTTTGGAATATTTGACCAAATTAACTACAGATAATGGTTTAGAAAGTTCAGGAATTTCTCCAATAGTTTCCTGAAGATCTTCCATTCTTTTTAGTGTGGATAATTTCATAACACCTTTTTTTCTTTTGGTATCAATCATTATCTCAAGAGGCATTACGCCGTCAAATTCTTTTTCAAAGAAACGAATATCATCAAAAAAGGCTGTTTTCTTAGGCATATCTTCTATGATACTGCCTGAGATTTTTATTCGATGTATACCAATCATCCCAATTATCAATAATGAAACGGCAACAGCATAAACTCCAACTCGATTGTACTTTACAGTATCTACAATCCATTTAAAAAATGCTGTTAGGTATTCTCTTTCTAAATGGCCTAAATGTCTTGCAACAGGTGCTGGAGTATAACTAAAGAATATTGGGAGTATAAGTAAACAAAGTAGGTAAATTGCTAAGATATTAATTGATGTGATTACACCGAATTCAACTAATAATGTGTTGTTGGTAGCAATAAAAGTTGCAAAACCTAATGCTGTGGTTAGGTTTGTCATCAATGTAGCTGTACCTGTTTTAGTGATTACTCGTTGTAATGCTTTTGCTTTGTTTGAATGCTTTGCATATTCCTGATGGTATTTGTTAATTAAGAATATACAGTTTGGTATTCCTATAACAATTACTAGTGTTGGGACTAATGCTGTTAATACTGTAATTTCATAACCTAACAAGCCAAGTAATCCAAAAGACCACATAACTCCAATGATTACAATAATTAATGAAATTAATGTTGCTCTAAAAGATCTAAAGAAAAAGAAAAAGATTAAACCAGTAATTAATAAAGCAGCTCCAATAAATAAGCCTATTTCATCAATTATCGTTTTCGCATTTAAAGTTCTGATGTATGGCATACCAGAAGCTCTTAAATCTATTCCAGTTTTGTTTTCAAATTTTTCAATCTCAGGGATTAGTTTAAAGAGGACATAATCTCTACGAATTTTTGTATTGACAATTTTTTTGTCCAAATAAATTGCAGATCTTATTGCTCCCGATTTTTTGTTAAACAATAACCCTTCATAAAAAGGTAAATTATTTAGCAAATCTTCTCTAAGAGATAATAAATACTTAGGGTCGTTTATTTTTGAATTATCAACAAGATTTTTTAATTCGAATGATTCTAAGGAATCGTTTTTAGATAATTTTTTCAAGTTGTCTACTGAAATAACTAAATCAACTTCGTTGTCTGATTGAATTTTAGTCATCATTTCTTCCCAAGCTTTAAAGGCTTGAGGAGTAAATAGCTTTTTATCTTTTGTGGCAATGATGATTAAGTTTCCTTCTTCACCAAACTTATCTAAGAAATTATTGTAGTCAACATTTACCTTGTCATCAGCAGGAATTAAATTAGCTTCGGTATGTGTGAATTTAATTTTATTCCACTGTAGGGCAAATAAAATGGTTACTAAAAGTATTCCAATTAAAATTGCAATTCTGTTTCTTAAAATTAAACGGGCAATTAACTCCCAAAAACCAATACTCAAAAGTTTTTTCATAAAAAATAAAAAGAGGTGCAAAGTTAAGCAAAACAAGCAAATTAGAAGGTTTTATACTGAAACTTTTAACTATTACAGCTTTGAGGTATTAAATTTATGTGATTAATTCAAAGTTCGCTTTTATATAAGGCGTTATTTTACCATATTTGTCGATATATTTTTACTTGAAAAGCAATGAAAAAACTAAAAAACGCAATTTTTTATTTTACCATTACAGGAGGTTTTATTTCGTTAATGTATTGGGTTGTTGGTCAGGGTAAAAATCTCGAAATAGGGCGTAAAGTGGTTGCCCCCACTTCAAAGCACACACAATGGGATCAGTTTTTAGAAGGATTGTTTCATAATTTACAACATCCGCTAGCTATTTTATTAGCTCAAATAATTACAATTATTATTGTAGCTCGTTTCTTTGGTTGGATTTTTAAAAAGATTGGTCAACCTTCTGTAATTGGTGAAATTATTGCGGGAATTTTTTTAGGACCATCGTTGTTAGGGATGTATTTTCCTGAGTTTTCACTCGTTTTATTTCCAAAAGAATCTCTAGGTAATCTTCAGTTTTTAAGTCAGATAGGTCTTATTCTTTTTATGTTCGTGATAGGAATGGAATTAGACTTGAAAGTACTAAAAAACAAAGCTAATGATGCTGTGGTTATTAGTCATGCCAGCATTGTATTTCCTTTCGCATTGGGGATTAGTCTAGCCTATTTTATATATAACAAATTCGCCCCAGAAGGTGTCGAATTTTTGTCGTTTAGTTTGTTCATGGGAATCGCCATGAGTATAACTGCATTTCCTGTTCTAGCAAGAATTGTTCAGGAAAGAGGAATTCATAAAACACGATTAGGATCAATTGCCATTACCTGTGCTGCTGCCGATGATATTACAGCATGGTATTTACTAGCAGCTGTAATTGCCATTGTAAAAGCTGGTTCTTTTATTAGTTCTTTATATGTTATTGGTCTTGCTCTGCTTTATGTTTTAGCGATGTTATTTTTAGTTAAACCATTCTTAAAGCGTGTAGGTGATTTGTATTCAAACAATGGGAGCTTAAGTAAACCTGTTGTGGCTATTTTCTTTTTAACATTGATAATATCTTCTTATGCAACTGAAGTTATTGGAATCCATGCATTATTTGGGGCTTTTATGATGGGAGCGATTATGCCTGATATTTCTAAATTCAGAAATATATTCATAGAAAAAGTAGAAGATGTTTCAGTTTTACTTTTACTTCCTCTGTTTTTTGTATTCACAGGTTTACGCACACAAATAGGACTTATAAATGATCCTTACTTATTGAAAGTTACTGGATTTATAATTTTAGTTGCTGTTGTTGGAAAATTTGTTGGAAGTGCAATTGCGGCAAAATTTGTGGGACAAAGCTGGAAAGAGAGTTTAACTATTGGAGCATTAATGAACACTCGAGGATTAATGGAACTTGTGGTTTTAAATATTGGTTTTGATTTGGGAGTGCTTACTTCAGAAGTTTTTACGATGATGGTTATCATGGCTTTGGTTACAACATTTATGACTGGTCCTGCATTGGATTTGATCAATCATGTGTTCAAATCGAAAGAAGAGCTTTCGGTTGTTGAAGAAGCTAAATTCTTAAATAAATTTAAAATACTCATCTCATTTGGTAATTTAGAGAAAGGGAAATCACTTCTTAGGTTAGCCAACAATCTTACGAAAAAGCAAAAAGATACTTCTTCTATTACGGCAATGCATTTAACATTGAGTGACGAAATGCACGGTTTTAATATTGAAGAATACGAAAAGGAAACCTTTACGCCTATATTGGAGCAATCGAAAGATATGGGGCAAGAAATAAGTACTATTTTCAAAGCTACAGTTGATATCGAAAATGATATTGCTGATATAGCTTCACATGGTGATTACGACTTACTACTTGTTGGGCTTGGGAAATCGATTTTTGAAGGAACGCTATTAGGTAAAGTTCTTGGTTTTACGACTAGAATTATTAATCCAGACAGATTGTTGGACAAAATTACTGGTAAAGAAGGACTATTTGAAAATTCAATTTTTGATGAAAGAACACGTCAGATTATTGCTAAAAACAAAATGCCAATTGGGATATTGATTGATAACGATTTTCATGATACAGATAAAATTTTTGTGCCAATTTTTAGTGTTGAGGATGCTTTTTTAGCGGATTATATTCAACGATTTGTTTTTAATAATAACTCGCAAGTAAATGTTGTAGATGTAAAAGGACAAATAGAGAATAATTTTTTACTTAAATCGGCGGTTCATTCACTAGAATTAAACTTTCCACAGAATGTATCAATAATGAGTGAGAAAGGTCTTGAAAAAGATTTCTTGATTAAACAAGACTTAATGATAATAAGTTTAGAAAGTTGGAAAAAATTAGTCGATTCGCAAAAAGAATGGCTTTCTAATGTTCCTTCGGTTTTAATTATCAAAACCTAAATTAATTTGAACGCTTAGTTTTATAGCTATATTGTCCTCAAATTGAGGTAAATGGTTAGCGCCATATTTGTATGTTGCTGTGAAACCTATACCTCGATAAATTTGATTAAGTTCAAAACCTGATTCCAAAAATCCTTTATCAAGAGTTTTAAAATAGAAATTCTTATGCTGTTCTTTGTTGTCTAAAGTTCCTATACCATAACGACTTACTAACGAAAAAATAGGGTTTATTCTTTTTGAAATTTCCAATTTAGGGAATTGATGTTCTAATTGAAAAAAGGCATGTTTGTTAGAAAAGAATTCATTGTAAAACATCGTTTCAAAACTATCCCTTCCTGCAAAAGTTATTCTTTTTAGAATTTTGTTTTTATTGAGATTGTTAGGAGAATGATTGTACAAATGGGTAATTGGCAAATCACCATAAGCATAACCTGTCTCTGCCAAAAAAGAAATCTTATGATTTGAATTGAATTTTTTCTGATAATCGAACCTGAATTCAAACTTCCCAAAATCGAAATAATTATTCCATATACCGTCCAAAGATTGAGAAAACTGAAAAGTAAATTTAGGATACTTTTTCTCGACTTCGATTTTTCCACTTGGTGTTTGCATAAACTTACTAAACGGATTCCATTGTAAAGATGCAGTGAATACAGTCGAATAAAAATCATCATATAAGATACCTCTATTTTCGAAAAAATAGTCAAATTTAGGTTCGATGAAACTATGAGTTACTTGGAAGATGCTTTGTGTTTTAGGAATTATTTTGGTTTCTAAAAAGGCTTTCCAGGTTTCGTGGTTGTAAAATGTACTAATGTTAAAAGGTCTTGGGTCATAAATTTTGAAGACACGTTTGTCAATTTCGAAATTCGTGTTTGCAATTTCACTTAAGTCATCTTTATACGATATACCAAACCAGGTTTCTGTTTGTTTTCCAAATTTGTAAGCGTTTGATAAGAATATTTTAAAAAAACCATCTTTTGTTCCATATGCCCCATATCCTTCAATTCTGTAATTTTTAGACAGCTTTTCGTTTGTAACTCCGCCAATTCCAACTCTAAATCCTTCATAATTATTGTACCGAATTAGATATCTTAAATCCACGTCAAAAAAACCAATAGGGTAGTAGCCATTTATTACTTTACGGCCAATTTTTATTTTATTTTCCCACTTTCTTTTTTCAACCAAGCTATCTAGTGAAACATATGTTGGATTACTTCTTACATCTATAGAGTCATTAAAGTAAGTATACCATAAGTTATCTTTTTTTGTTATTGCTCTTTCGTTTATTTCAATTTCAGTTTCTTTTTGTTTTAAGTTTGAAATTTGATTAAAACGAGGTTCAAAATATGTTGTATTCGATTTGATTTCTATAAAATCTGAAGCATATTTTTTGTTTTCAGGATTGAACTTAGGATCTGTGCCTTCAAAAGTGATGGTTTCGCCTAAAATTTTTATAGGAGATTTACTGTTTCCTTTTTTAATGGTAAGGCTGTTTTTTTTAGGAATCCAATTGTTTAATTCCTTGTTAAAATCAAATTCGTGTAAAGAATATACTTTTAGTAGCCCTGATACTTTAAGTTCAAGTTTTACAATGCTAAATTTTTCGGAATCGATGAATAGAACGCCATAGAGTTTGTTTTTTTTGCTTTCTGTCTTTGGTTCAAATGTAATCTTGAAAACTTTTCTGTTTTCTAGAATCAAAGAGTCTTTTAATTCGTAATTGTATTTTATGAATCCTCTTTTTGAAATTGGACTGAAATATTCCTTTTCAACCAAAGAGTATTTTTCTT
>CAMLKV010000064.1 GCA_946480635.1 uncultured Flavobacterium sp. | reverse complement strand
TGGATAAACTATAGGTTTGTAAATAACCACCGTCATAATAACCTGTTACCATTCCACCTGTTTTATAGCCTTTTTTTACGGCTAATTTTGATGATAAAAATGCTCCCAAAGAATTATGTAACGAATGGTATATTATATTTGGACAAACAGACCATTCTTGTGGCATATTAGCTCCTGCATCAAGAACAATTAAAATTTTATTTGTAGCCAAGAATAAAGGGCGCAATAATTCTGCCATTCTATGACCAATGTAGGCCACAACTAGATTGACATTTTCATCAAGCAATAGCTTTTCTGCAGATCTATAACATTGTTGCTTATCAGCTCCAAATCCTATATTCTCAGTTACAATTTTTACATCCTCCTCTAATCCTATTTTTTTTAAATTGGATTTGAGCCCTTCAAATAGGTCAAATCCAATTGTTGAATAATAAGTGGATTTAGGTAATAAAAGTCCAATTTTTTTCATTTATAACATTCTTGACAATAGTTATATTACTATTAGTTTTAGTTACGCGAAGGGAAAATTCCGAAAATAGCGATTGAATAATTTATTGCTAAATATGGGTTCATTATTGAAAATGGTTGACTTCCCCCAGCCATAGCTGTTGCACCCGAAACTACTGGCGCTCCTAATGAAGCAGTAGGTGATGCTGCTGGTCCAAAAGTATCGTTTACCGCATTACCAATGTAATTGTTGGTAGCAGAAGAATCTTCACTTGCAGAAGTAACAGGTATTCTTACGTTAATTCCAGTAGCAGCATGGTTGTGTATTGGCATATTGCTACTTATTAGTGTTGTAGTTGGTGTACCACCAACTTGTCCCATAGTATAGCCGGGCAATCCTGGTCCTGTTCCTTGTCCAATAGGTACACGACCTTGTAAATCAGGTAATGCAAAAGTTGTTTGCCCATTTCCACCATAGGTTGTTCCCAATAAAGAAAAAAGCGCTGTGTTTTGTGCGATAGATAAAATTTGACCTTGGCAAGTCATGTAGCTTTGAGGTGCAAAATTGAAACCAAAAATTTTGATTTCCCCAATGAAAGGTTCCGTAGACATAGTTTTAAATTTAGTTTAATTATTATTTATATCTTAATATTAATTTCTTGATGGGAAAATACCTTGAGTTGCAATAGAATAATTAATTGCTAAGTAAGGATTTAAAATTGAAAAAGGTTGACTTCCTCCCGCTGGAGCAGTTGATCCAGAAACTACAGGTGCTCCTAATGAAGCAGTAGGTGATGCTGCTGGGCCAAAAGTATCATTTACAGCATTACCAATGTAATTGTTGGTTGCTGAAGAATCTTCACTAGCTGAAGTTACAGGTATTCTCACATTAATGCCTGTTGCAGCATGATTATGGATTGGCATATTGTTAGATAGCAACGTTACATTTGTAGTTCCAGCTGCTTCTCCCATTGTGTAAAAAGGTAACCCAGGACCTTGTCCTTGTCCAATTGGCATACGGCCCCTTAAATCTGGAAGAGCAAAAGTTGTTTGACCATTCCCACCATAGGTTGTTCCCAATAAAGAAAAAAGTGCTGTGTTTGTTGCAATACTCATGATTTGACCTTGACAAAGAGCATAGCTAACAGGAGCGAAATTGAAACCAAAAATTTTGATTTCTCCAATAAAAGGTTCTGTAGACATAATTTTAAGTTTGTTTTAAGTTTGAATGTTATACAAATATAAGTTTTTTAATTAATTTCTTGTAGGAAATACCCTGAATGTCAAATATTAATACCATATTATAATACTAATTGATTTGCTCTGATACTACAGATCCAAATATCTTATTTTACAAACTTTAAATATATTGTAGCTCTTTTTATCTAACTCTCGTTATCTCTTGGTTAGGCAATAAAAATCAGTAGACATTTTTTGTTTTTTATATTATGCTAATTTACCATATAAGAAAAAGAAGTGTATAGGTATTTTTACCTGTTTTTGATGCTTTTCTTTTTTTATAAAATTATAGTATTATTTTTGTTAAATAACTTTAAAAAAGTAATTTTATTAAAATTTTTTAACAAACTTAAAACTTAATAACCATGTCTGAAAAAGTTGGAATAGAAGAAAACGTAATTTCATTAGAATGTGCTCAACAATGGGCTGCTAATTGGAGATCAAACCCTGAAAATACTGTTAAAGCTCATCTTATACCTCAAGTCGATATCACCGAACTTTTTGCTAATGAAGGGGTAGTTGATATTCGTGCCTATATTGGTGTTGATGAAGAAGGTGTGAATAAATTAATGTTGGTTGGTGTAGATAAAGATGGAAATGATTTAATCAACTATGAAAATAAAGAATTCATCTATGACTTTACTCAACCATGTCCATCAACTTGTGATGTTGACAGTCCTTTATATACTTTAAAATAAAACAATTAAAATATTTCTAATCTATCATTTTGATAGATGTCAAAAAATAAATGATTTTAGAAATTATTGCAGATTTAGGGTATTTATTCTTATTGTTAAATACTATGCTTTTTTCTATAGGCTTTTCCAAAAGAGGGAAAGCCTATAGAGCTTTCATAAGCTATTTGTGGGCTATATGCCTGATACAAATAATTTCTAAAGTTTTACATTTTTTAAGATTAAATAATTTATATCTATCTCATTTTTATTTTATATTGCAGTTCATATCACTAAGTTTTTTTTATCTAAATCTTCAACTTAATCTTTTTCAAAGAAAAATTGTTAAAACTGGTTTTATATTTTGTTTGACTGTATTAGCATTTCAATACGCCTTAAATCCTAGTGTTTTTTTTGAGTTTAATTTATTTGAAATTTTTATAACCTCCTTTTTATTAATTGTTTATGCTACTTTTTATTTGTTTAATTTATTAAATGAGAAAAAAGAGTTCTATTATATAAATTTTGGAATTTTAACTTATCTCTTTGGGAGTACTGTACTTTTTTTGGTTGGTAATCTAGTAGCTAAAATGAAACCTGAATTTAATGACGTTCCATGGATATTGAACTCGATTTTATATGTGTTTTATCAAATTTTAATATTATTGGAATTCAAAGTAAGTTTTTATAAAAACAAGGCATAATGAATAGTCCATCAATAGAACAAAGCGAGCTTATAACCGCTATAATTTACACTTTTAGTGCTTTCTTATTAATGGCAATGGTACTTGTTTTGTTTTTCTATTTTTCGCGAAAAAAAATTATTCAAAAGGAAATAGAAAAGAAAAATATGGAGATAAGTTACCAAAAAGAACTACTCCATTCTATTTTAGTTACTCAAGAAGAAGAGAGAAAACGAATCGCTCAAGATTTACATGATGCCATTAGTTCAAAGCTAAATATAGTATCTCTTAACAGTCACTTATTAACAGCAAAAGATCTTTCTAAAACTGAAATTGAAGAAATTTCTACAAACATTATAAATCTTACTACTAAAGCATTGGATAGTTCAAGAAGAATAGCCCATGATTTGTTGCCGCCAGTTCTTGAAAAATTTGGGTTACACGCTGGAATTGAAGAATTATGTTTCGAAATTAATAGTGCTAAATCTATCGAGATTGAATATAAAAATAATGTTCACTTTGATGAAGCTGATATTTTTAAGCATTTACACGTGTTTAGAATTATTCAAGAATTATTTAATAATTCAATAAAACACGGTAAGTCAACTAAGATTACTCTTTCGTTTGAAGAAAAAAATGGCTTTGTGTATTGTATGTTTTCTGATAATGGAAAAGGTTTTGATTTGAAAAAAACAGAAAATCAAAAAGGGTTAGGTATGAAAAATATAGAAAGTCGTGTTAGTTTTCTTGGCGGGGATATAAATATACATTCTGAGATTGACAAAGGAACACAGGTAGTTTTTAATTTTTAAGATGAAAAATAAAATTAAAATTATTCTAGCTGATGATGAAGTCTTGTTTAGAAAGGGTATTTCATTTTTGCTAGAAAGAGAAGAAAACTTTGAGATAATATTCGAGGTTTCTAATGGTAAGGAACTTGTATCTTTTTTACGAGAAAGTACAATTCATCCAGATATCATAATGATGGATTTGAAGATGCCATTATTAAATGGTGTAGAAACAACAAGAATAATAATTGAAGAATTTCCAGATGTTAAAATAATTGCTTTGACAAGTTATGATTCCAAATCTTTTATTGCCAACATGATAAATATTGGGGCTGCTTCCTATTTGGTTAAAAACACAACACCATCAGATATGATTAAAACCATAAACGAAGTTTATGAAAAAGGTGTTTATTATAATGATCAGGTTTTAAAAATAATTCAGGAAGGAATAGCGACTAACTTAACAAGACAAAATAAAAGTCAGTTTGATGAAGACTATCTTACAAATAGAGAAAAAGAAGTTTTGGTGTTAATTTGCAAGCAAATGAATACTCATGAAATTGCTGAAAAGCTTTTCATAAGCCCAAGAACAGTTGAAGGGCATAGAAATAATCTATTGTTAAAAACTGAATCGAAAAATGTTGCCGGACTGGTGGTTTATGCAATTCAGAATAAAATGATAACTGTTGATGATTTAGCTTTATAAAGAAGCTTTAATATTCTTGTACATAAAATCAAATTTGCTCATTTTCAGAATTCCTTTTTTAGTAATCCAATAACATTTTTATACAAAATAACTGTTTATATTTGGATAGAAATAAAATGAAGATGAGATTTAAATACCTACTGTTTTTTTTCTTAATAAGCTCTTTGGCAACAAAAGCTAATTATATTTTATTGCCAATGGATGAAACTTCGCAAAAGAATCATTTAAAGGCATATGGAATAACATATTGGACTCTTGAAAAACAATATAAAGCAAGTTGGCTTCTTAACTATCGTGGAGGTTCTTTTTTACTCCCAGATGTTTCTGAAATAAGAAAAGAATGTCAAATACGAGGTGTATCTTTTGAAGTTTTATCTGATGCAGAAGCAAATCAGATCCTTGCCGAAATAGCCAGCCCCTCGCAAAACATGGAAACCGTTATTTTAGAAAAAGCACCTAAAGTAGCGGTATATACACCAAAAGGGAAACAACCTTGGGACGATGCAGTAACTTTGGTTTTAACATATGCAGAAATTCCATATAAAGAAATTTATGATGAAGAGGTTTTAAGTGATCAATTATTACTTTACGATTGGTTGCATTTACATCACGAAGACTTTACGGGTCAGTATGGTAAATTTTATGGTGTTTATAGAAATATGCCTTGGTATATCGAACAGAAAAAAGATGCTGAAAACTTAGCACAAAAATTAGGCTATAATAAAGTATCTCAAGAAAAATTAGCAGTTGCAAAAAAAATAAGAGATTTTGTAATAGGTGGAGGTTTCATGTTTGCGATGTGTTCTGCAACAGATAGCTTCGATATTGCTTTGTCTGCTGATGGAGTTGATATCTGTGAAACAATGTTTGATGGTGATGGAAGCGAAGCAAACTATCAATCTAGAATTGATTATACAAGAACTTTTGCTTTTAAAGATTTCATTTTAGAAAGAAGACCAGAAAAGTATGAGTTTTCAAATATTGATATGACAGAGAAAAGAACAGTTCCTTTTGAGAAAGATTATTTCACATTAATGGAATTTTCTGCAAAATGGGATGTAATACCAAGTATGCTTTGTCAAAATCATACACAGTTGGTAAAAGGATTCATGGGGCAAAGTACGGCTTTTGATAGAGACCTTATAAAATCTAATGTTTTGGTAATGGGTGAATGTCAAGTTAATGGTGAAGCAAGATATATTCATTCTCAAAAAGGGAAAGGATTTTTTACTTTTTATGGCGGACATGATCCTGAAGATTATCAGCACAAGGTTGGTGATGAACCTACTGTTTTAGATTTACATCCTAATTCTCCAGGATATAGATTGATACTTAATAACATTTTATTTCCAGCAGCTAAGAAAAAACACCAAAAAACTTAAATTGATGTTTGGAAAAGTTCTTCAAGAGATTTATAAAGAATCAAAGCTACAACCTAAAGTTGGTGAAATTGCGACTTATATTCCAGAATTAGCCAGCATTAATCCTGATAAATTAGGGATAAGTTTGCTTACTATTGGTGGGGATGAAATCAATGTTGGTGATTCAAACGAAAGATTCTCAATACAATCCATTTCAAAACCTTTAACATTAGCATTGGCTTTTACATTGTTGGGTGAAAAAATTTGGGAAAGAGTAGGAGTAGAACCCTCTGGAAATCCTTTTAACTCTTTAGTGCAATTAGAATATGAAAAAGGAATTCCTAGAAATCCATTTATAAATGCTGGTGCTCTGGTTATTGCAGATATTTTAGTGTCACATTTAAAAAATCCAAAAGAAGATTTTATTACATTTTTAAAAGAATCTTCTGGAATAAATACTTTAAATTATGATTTTGCTGTGGCAAAATCTGAAGCAGCAACTGGGTTTAGAAATATTGCCTTAGCAAATTTTTTAAAGTCATTCGGGAATATTAAGAATGATGTTGATGAAGTTTTAGATTTTTATTTTCATCAATGCTCGATTTCCATGTCATGTTCAGAATTGAATAAAGTTTTTTATTTTTTTGCCAATGAAGGAATGGCATTAAATGGAAAAGAAATTTTGAATCAAAGTCAGATAAAACGAATGAATGCTTTGATGCAAACTTGCGGTTTTTATGATGAATCTGGTGAGTTTACCTACCGCGTTGGTTTGCCAGGAAAAAGTGGGGTGGGCGGAGGAATTGTTGCCATGTTACCAAAAAAATTCATCGTTTCAACTTGGAGTCCAAGATTAAATTCTAACGGAAATTCTGAACTAGGAATGTATGCTTTGGAGCAATTAACAACAAAAACTGGAATGTCTATTTTTTAGTAAATTAAAAATTACCATTACTTTTTTCTAAAGAAAATTTATTCCATAAAAAAATCCCACTCTTGCGAGCAGGATTTTTAAAATAAGTAAGTTAAATATATTGTTAAACGTTTATTATTTTACTTTGTTAAGAATAGCTTTGAAAGCTTCTGGGTGATTCATAGCTAAATCAGCTAATACTTTACGATTTAACTCGATGTTGTTAGCTTTTAATTTACCGATGAATTGAGAGTAAGACATACCCTCTAAACGAGCTCCAGCGTTAATACGTTGAATCCATAAAGCACGGAAGTTTCTCTTTTTAGCTTTACGGTCTCTGTAAGCATATTGCATTGCTTTTTCAACCGCGTTCTTAGCAACTGTCCAAACGTTTTTTCTACGACCAAAGAAACCTTTGGCTTGCTTCATTATCTTTTTTCTTCTTGCTCTTTTAGCAACTGAATTTACTGATCTTGGCATAATTTTTCTTTTTTTTGAAGTAAGGCGTTCCGAACTTTATCAGACTCTTAAAAAAGCCCACCCCAGGGTTATTAAATTGTTTTAACCAAAGAATTTTTAAGAGTATCTAAATTAGATTAGTCTTAATTGTTCTTTAACACTCTTCTCATCTGATTGGTGAACCAATGCAGAGTGAGTTAACGCTAATTTACGTTTCTTAGACTTTTTAGTCAAAATGTGACTTTTAAAAGCGTGTTTTCTTTTAATTTTTCCAGAGCCAGTAACTTTAAAACGTTTCTTAGCACTAGATTTAGTTTTCATTTTAGGCATAATTTCCCAAATTTATTTAATTCAACTTACTTACTTTTTTTGAGTAACTAGCCAATAGCCAATAGCCAATAGTTTTCTAATGCCTAATGCCTAATGCCTAATAACTATTTTTTCTTTTTCGGAGTAATGAACATAATCATTCTCTTACCCTCAAGAACAGGCATAGCTTCTACTTTACCTACTTCTTCTAAATCTTGGGCTAATCTTAATAATAAGATTTGTCCTTGTTCTTTATAAATGATTGAACGTCCTTTAAAGAATACGAAAGCTTTTAATTTAGCTCCATCTTTTAAGAATTTCTCAGCATTCTTCTTTTTGAATTCGTAATCGTGCTCATCGGTTTGAGGACCAAAACGAATTTCTTTAATAGTAATTTGTGTAGACTTTGCTTTTAGCTCTTTTTCTCTGCGCTTTTGTTCGTAAAGGAACTTTTTATAGTCCATGATTTTACAAACTGGTGGTTCAGCGTTTGGAGAAATCTCTACTAAATCCAATTCAAATTCGTCTGCTAATCGTAATGCTTCAGAAATTTTATAAACTCCTGGTTCTACATTTTCTCCTACAAGACGTACTTCTGGCACACGAATGTTGTTGTTAATTCTGTGTGCGTCTTTTTTTTCTACGCGAGGTTGAAATCCTCTGTTGTTTCTGATTGCGATAACCTTAATTTTTTAGTTAAACTTCAAATGTCTTTAATGATTTGCTAACTTCTTCATTTACAAGAGCAACAAACTCATCTATTTTTATTGTAATATTTCCTTTTCCTTCTTGACCGTGACGACGTACAGAAACCGTACCGTTTTTCTCTTCTTCTTCCCCTACAATCAACATGAACGGGAATTTTTTCGTTTCTGCTTCACGGATTTTCTTTCCGATTGTCTCGTTTCTATTGTCAATTAGGGCGCGAATTTCGTGATTTTCTAGCAAATCTGAAACTTTTTTCGCATAATTTTCATATTTCTCGCTCAAAGACAGGATTATAGCCTGTTCTGGCATTAACCACAGTGGGAAATTTCCGCCTGTGTGCTCTAATAGAATTGCGATAAAACGCTCCATAGATCCAAAAGGGGCTCTGTGAATCATAACCGGACGGTGTAATTCATTATCAGCTCCTTTATAAGTCAAATCAAAACGCTCTGGTAAGTTGTAATCTACCTGAATAGTTCCTAACTGCCAGCTTCTGCCTAAGGCATCTTTAACCATGAAGTCAAGTTTTGGACCATAGAAAGCTGCTTCACCTGCTTCAATTACATAATTCAAACCTTTGTCTTTCGCAGCACTGATAATTGCATTTTCTGCTTTTTCCCAGTTTTCAACGCTACCAATATATTTATCAGGATTATTTAAATCACGAACAGAAACCTGTGCTGTAAAGTTTTCAAATCCTAATGAACCAAATACATATAATACTAAGTCAATTACATTTTTGAACTCTTGGTCTAATTGGTCAGGCGTACAAAATAAGTGTGCGTCATCCTGAGTAAACCCTCTTACACGTGTCAAACCGTGTAATTCTCCTGATTGCTCATATCTGTATACTGTTCCAAATTCAGCATAACGTTTTGGTAAATCTTTATACGACCATGGTCTTGCATTATAAATTTCACAGTGGTGCGGACAGTTCATCGGTTTCAATAAAAACTCTTCTCCTTCTGCCGGTGTATGAATCGGCTGGAAACTGTCTGCTCCGTATTTGGCATAGTGGCCTGAGGTCACATATA
>CAMLKV010000063.1 GCA_946480635.1 uncultured Flavobacterium sp. | reverse complement strand
TTACGTGAGTAAAAATTGAAGAGTGAGGGTCTAATTTTGAAGGAGTGTCAAGATCTAATAATCTTGGTAAAACACGCCCATATCCACTTGAATCGATAATAAATTTTGCATGAATTTCTTTTAAATTTCCAGCTGCATCTTTTACAGTTGTAATAGAATCGCTTCCATTGAATTCTACAGCAAGTACTTCGCTTTCAAATTCTAAGTCAATTCCTTTTCTAATTACTTCTTGTGCTAAAGTATTGTCAAAATCAGCTCTTGGTACTTGCCAAGTCCAATCCCAACCTTCAGAAAACTTAAATTTCTTCACCGCGAATAAAACGTGCGCCTAATTTTTTTTCAAAATTCATTGCGTCAAGAGCTGGAAACAAACCAGCTTCATAAAAATGGTCCATTACTCTGGGAATCAAACTTTCTCCAACAACTAATCGTGGAAATTTAGTTTTTTCGACAACTTTTACTTTGATATTATTATTGTGCAAATATGATGCAGATACACAACCTGATGGTCCTGCACCAATTACTAAAACATCTACAATCTCCTTTGTCATCTTTTTTCTTTTTTTTTCTTAAGAAAATATTACTTTTGCGAGTTCAAATTAACTACATATATTTTGAAAATGAAAGCGAATGTTAATTATAATTTCGCTTTAAAAAAATGAGCAATTAATGAGTACAATTAACGAGTATTTAAGTCTAAAAGAATTTGAAGACATTGTCTTTAAAAATAACCCTGTACAAGTAAGTGAAAATGTTCTGGAAAGAGTTTCGGATAGTTTCGAATTTCTGAAAGAATTTTCAGGAAACAAAGTAATTTACGGAGTAAATACTGGTTTTGGACCAATGGCCCAATATCGTATCAAAGACGAAGACCGTTTGCAATTGCAATATAATTTAATACGTAGCCACTCATCAGGAACTGGAAGGCCTTTGAGTCCAGTGTGTGTTAAATCGGCAATTTTAGCAAGATTAAATACGCTTTCGTTAGGTAATTCAGGCGTTCATCCATCTCTTATATTGTTGATGAAAGAGTTTATCAATAGAGATATCACTCCGTTAATTTTTGAACATGGAGGAGTGGGTGCAAGTGGAGACTTGGTGCAATTAGCTCATTTAGCTCTTACTTTAATTGGTGAAGGAGAAGTTTTTTATAAAGGTGAAAGAAGAGCAACTAAAGAAGTTTTTGAAATTGAAGGATTACAACCAATAAACGTAGAAATTCGTGAAGGTCTTGCTTTGATGAATGGAACTTCAGTGATGACTGGTATAGGTATCGTAAATATTTACAATGCTAAAAAAGTATTAGACTGGTCTATAAAAATATCTTGTGCTATTAATGAATTGGTGCAAGCTTATGATGATCATTTATCTGAAGAATTAAATGGTGTTAAACACCACTTTGGGCAACAAGAAATTGCTAAAAGAATGAGAGGCCATTTGGCTGATAGTTCTTTGGTGAGAAAAAGAGAAGATCATTTATATTCAGGAGAGAATACTGAAGATGTATTTAAAGAAAAAGTGCAAGAATATTATTCGTTAAGATGTGTGCCTCAAATTTTAGGACCTGTTCTAGATACTATAAATGGAGTTGCAAAAGTTCTTGAGAATGAAATTAACTCTGCAAATGATAACCCAATTATAGATGTAAAAAACAAGCATGTTTACCATGGAGGAAATTTTCATGGAGATTACATTTCGTTAGAAATGGATAAATTGAAAATTGTTGTGGCTAAACTTACAATGCTTGCTGAAAGACAGTTAAATTATTTATTGAATTCTAAAATTAACGAAATTTTACCTCCTTTTGTAAATTTAGGAACTTTAGGTTTTAACTTTGGTATGCAAGGAGTTCAGTTTACAGCTGTTTCTACTACAGCAGAAAGTCAAACTTTGTCTAATCCTATGTATGTGCATAGTATTCCCAATAATAATGATAATCAGGATATTGTGAGTATGGGTACAAATGCAGCTGTAATGACAGGAAAAGTAGTTGAAAATGCATTTGAAGTTTTAGCTATTGAATTAATTACAGTTGTTCAGGCAATTGATGCATTAGGTTTTAAAGGACAGGTTTCTTCGACTACAAAATCTATGTATGATGAAGTAAGAAAAATTGTGCCTGAGTTTAAAAATGACATGGTAATGTATCCTTTTGTTCAAAAAGTAAAGGATTACTTGATGGCCGAATAAATTTATATTTTAAGCGATACAAACTATGAAAAAGCTTCTCTTTTTATTAATTGTTTTTGTTCAGTCAGTGACAGGGCAAGAATTAGCACTAGTAAAAAGTGAAGGTAAATTTGGATATATTTCTAAAACAGGAGAGTATGCTATTGAACCAAAGTTTAAAGTTGCTAAAAATTTTTCTGATGGTTTAGCAGCAGCAGAAGAAAATGATAAATGGGGATTTATAGATATGAAAGGAAGTTGGGTGATTAAACCAACTTTTGATGATGCCAAATATTTCAATAGCGGAATCTGTGTTGTTGCCAAAGATAAACAATGGTTTTATATTAATAAAAAAGGAGAAGCTTTAAAGATGCCTGCATCTGATAAGGTATATGATTTTGATGAAGGATTAGCTATAATCAAACAGAATGAAAAGATAGGTTTGATTAATACAAAAGGAGATGTTGTTGTTCAACCAACATATCAAATCATTAAATCTTTTAATGAAGGTTTTGCTCAAGTAAAAAAGGACAACAAATGGGGAATTATCGATAAAACAGGTAAAGTTGTTGTAAGTATCGATTATGATGATTTAGGTGATTTGTACAAAAACATTACTTGGGGTAAAAAAGGAGAATCATTTGGCTTAATTATTGCTAATAAGTTTACCGCAATTGAAGGAGCAACCAAGATTTGGGATTTTGAAACTAGCGATATCACTTATGCTAAAAAAGGCGAAAAAGTTGGGTTTATAGATTTAAAGGGGAATTGGATTATAGAGCCAAAATTTGATAAAGCGAGAGCATTCGTTAAAAACTTTGCGCCAGTATGTGAAGGGAAAAAATGGGGATATGTTGATACTAAAGGTAACTATTTAGTTAAACCAATGTATGATGACGTCGAAGTTTTTAGTAAAGACGGATTAGCACCTGTTAAAGAAAAAGAATGGGGTTTTATAAATACATCGGGTAAGATGGTTATTCCTGCGAATTATCAGATTTCTGCTGGAGGACTAGCTGGATTATTCAAAAAAAATAATGATAAAGGTTTTGTAAACGGTTTAGCAAGAGTCGCTATAAAATCAGAAAAAAAATATTGTTTTCTAAAACCTGATGGAAGTGTGTTAGGAAATAAAAAATTTGAACAAGCAGAATTATTTCAAAAATAAAAATATAAAAGATGAAATGTGCCTTAATTACAGGTGGCTCAAGAGGAATCGGAAGTGCCATTTGTCAAAAAATAGCTCAGGAGGGTAATTATCATATCCTTATTAATTATCAAGGAAATCAAGAAGCTGCTGAAGCTACTTTGGCAAAAGTAAAAGAACTTGGTGCTACTGGTGAAATTATCAAATTTAATGTAGCACATGCTAGCGAGGTTACAACTGTGTTGACTGCTTGGCAAGAAGCAAATCCTGATGCTGTGGTTGAGGTAATTGTGAATAATGCAGGGATAACTCGTGATGGATTATTCATGTGGATGTCACAAGAAGATTGGAACAACGTTATTAATACAAGTTTAAATGGTTTTTTTAATGTTACCAATTTCTTTATTCAAAAATTATTAAGAAATAAATACGGAAGGATAGTTAATATGGTGTCAGTTTCTGGAGTAAAAGGAACAGCAGGACAAACAAACTATTCTGCTGCAAAAGGAGCTGTTGTTGCAGCAACTAAAGCATTAGCACAAGAAGTGGCTAAAAGAAATATTACCGTAAATGCTGTAGCGCCTGGTTTTATCAGAACTGATATGACTGGTGATTTGGATGAAAAAGAATTAGCAAAACTTATTCCAGCAAATCGTTTTGGTGAAGCAGAAGAAGTTGCTGATTTAGTAGCTTTCCTTGCCTCAAGAAAGGCAGGTTATATTACTGGAGAGGTTATAAATATAAACGGAGGGATTTATTCATAAAATTACTTATTTAAAGAATGGATAAAAGAGTAGTAATTACCGGAATGGGAATTTATTCTTGCATAGGAACTTCATTAGAAGAGGTTAAAAACTCATTGTATGAAGGTAAATCAGGGATAATTTATGATGGGGAAAGAAAACAATTTGGTTTCCGGTCTGCTTTAACAGGAGGTGTTCCAAGACCAGATCTAAAAAATCTTCTCAATAGAAGACAAAGAGTTAGTGTTGGTGAGGAAACGGAGTATGCTTATATGGCAACTATTGAAGCACTTAAAAACGCTAATATAGACGATGCTTTCTTTGATGAAAATGAAGTAGGTATTATCTATGGAAATGATAGTGTTTCATTAGCGATAATTGAAGCTACTGATATTATAAGAGAGAAAAAAGATACCACACTTATTGGTTCGGGAGCGATTTTCAAATCGATGAATTCTACTGTGACTATGAATCTTTCGACTATTTTTAGATTGAAAGGTGTCAATCTAACTATTAGTGCAGCTTGTGCTAGTGGATCACATTCGGTAGGATTAGGATACCACTTAATTAAAAGTGGTCTTCAAGATATGATTATCTGTGGTGGAGCTCAAGAGATAAACAAATATGCTATGGCTAGTTTTGATGGTTTAGGTGTATTTTCTACAGATGAAGATAATCCAACTAAAGCCTCTCGTCCATTTGATGCTTCACGTAATGGTTTAGTGCCATCGGGTGGTGGAGCAACTTTAATTCTAGAAAGTTACGAATCTGCAGTGAAAAGAGGAGCGCCTATTATTGCAGAAGTAGTTGGTTATGGTTTTTCGTCAAACGGAGGACACATTTCTACCCCAAATGTCGATGGTCCTGCAATTGCAATGCGAAGAGCTTTAGAACAAGCTAATATAAAACCAAGTCAAATAGATTACATAAATGCGCACGCCACATCAACACCAGTTGGTGATGCAAATGAAGCAAAAGCTATCTTTGAAATTTTTGGTGAAAGTAACCCTCCAGTGAGTTCAACCAAGTCAATGACTGGCCATGAATGCTGGATGGCCGGTGCCAGCGAAATAGTCTATTCGATGATGATGATGCAAAATTCGTTTGTAGCCCCAAATATTAATTTAGAGAATCCTGATGAGGATTCAAAAAAATTAAATATTGCAACAACTACCATAAATAAAAAAATTGACATATTTTTGTCAAATTCTTTCGGATTTGGAGGAACAAATTCGGCTTTAGTAATAAAAAAAGTATAGTGATTTAGAGATGAGCAAAGAAGAGATTATTGAAATCGTAAACGGATTTTTGGTTGATGAATTTGAGGTTGATGGTGATACAATTTCCCCCGAAGCTAATTTAAAAGATACATTAGGTTTAGATAGCTTAGATTATGTTGATCTAGTAGTAATTATTGAATCAAATTTTGGTGTAAAACTTGGGGAAGCCGATTTTGTTGGCATTGATACATTTCAAAAGTTTTATGATTTAATTGAAAATAAAATCATAGCAAAAGGGTAAATAAAATGAGCGAGTGGGACGGAAAATCAAAAGGGTCACTCCTCGGATATAAAATTTTTGTATACTGCATAAAAAAGCTCGGAATCAAAGCAGCTTACTCTGTCTTGGTTTTTGTAGCTTTTTATTATTTTATATTTGAGAAGCGTTCTAACAAAGCAATTTTTTATTATTTCAATAAAAGATTAGGTTACTCGTACCTTAAATCTATATGGTCAGTTTATAAGAGTTACTTTGTTTTTGGACAAACAATTATTGATAAAACGGCCATTTCTGCTGGACTTCGCGATAAATTCACTTATGAATTTGATGGTGTCGAATTACTCAAGAAACTTTTGGCTGAAAAAAAAGGAGGTGTTTTAATCAGCGCCCATGTTGGAAATTTTGAAATAGCCGAACATTTCTTTGGAGAAATTGATTTAGATTTTCAAATCAACTTGGTAACTACAGATATGGAGCATTCTGCAATCAAAGAATATCTTGAGAGTGTTACAAAAAAATCTTCGATTAAATTTATCCTTGTTAAGGATGATTTGTCACATATCTTTGAAATAAACAATGCCTTGGCAAATAATGAATTGATTTGTTTTACTGGAGATAGATATTTTGAAGGGACAAAGACATTAACAGAGGAATTGTTAGGTCAAGAAGCACATTTTCCAGCTGGACCGTTTTTGATCGCATCAAGATTAAAAGTGCCTGTATTGTTTGTGTACGTTATGAAAGAAGCAAATTTGCATTATCATTTGTATGCTCGTGAATCTGAGGCAAAACATAGAGATGAAAAAGGATTATTAACAGCTTATACAACTAGTGTAGAAAAAATGCTTGCTCAGTATCCTTTACAATGGTTTAATTATTTTGATTTTTGGAACGCGTTAAATAAAAAGTAAATGAAAAATGTTCTCGTACTTTATTACACTCAATCAGGTCAGCTAGAAGAAATCGTTAGAAATCTTTCATCTCCTCTATTATCTAGTTCAGACATTAACCTTACGTTTTGTGATATTAGTTTAGAAAAACCTTTTCCATTTCCTTGGGAAAAAGCTGCTTTTTTTGATGCTTTCCCAGAATCTTTTTTACATATTCCATCAAAAGTACTGCCTCCTTCAGATGAGGTTTTAAATAAAAAATACGATTTAATAATTTTAGGATATCAAGTTTGGTATTTATCACCATCTATTCCTGTAAATTCATTTTTACAGAGTGAATATGCTAAAATACTGTTTAATGAAACTCCTGTTGTAACCGTTATAGGCGCTAGGAACATGTGGGTGATGGCGCAGGAGAAGATGAAAGGGATTTTGAAAAACCTTAATGCTAAATTAGTTGGTAATATTGCTTTAGTAGATCGACATATAAATCATGTAAGTGTTATAACGATTGTGAATTGGATGTTTTCTGGAAAAAAAGAACAGGCTGGTTTTTTACCAAAAGCAGGTGTTTCAGATGAAGAAATAAATGGAGCATCAAAATTTGGTGAAATTATCTTAAATCACCTTAAAAATAATTCTTTCGAGCATCTTCAAGAAAATTTGTTAGAAAAAGATGCTGTCGAAATAAGGCCATTTTTGATTGAAATGGACAAAAAAGCAAATAAAATGTTTAAAAAATGGGCAAATTTGATTATAAAAAGACCAAATTCACGCCCAAAATTACTAAAGGGATTTAATGTTTATTTATTGGTTGCAATCTGGTTAATTTCACCAATTGTATATATATTGCACCTTTTAAAATATCCATTGGTTTTCAACAAAATCAAAAAAGAAAAAGCCTACTATAGAGGAGTTTAAAATATGTTTGAAGTTTACATTACAAAATCAGGAAAGTATTTGCCTAATAAGGCTATCTCAAACGATGAGATGGAGTCTTTTCTTGGTTTAATTAATAATACGGCATCTAAAGCCAGAAGAATAATTTTGCGTAATAATGGTATTGTTACTCGTTACTATGCTTTAGATCAAAATGGAGTCCCAACTCATACCAACGCAGAACTTACAAATAATGCTATCAAAGAGCTTTATGATGAAACTTTCTCTGCAAAAGATGTTGAATTATTGTCTTGTGGTACTTCAACACCAGATAATTTATTGCCATCTCACGCAGCAATGGTTCATGGGTTGATGAAAAATCAATCAGTAGAACTTAATTCGTCATCTGGGGTTTGTAATGCAGGTATGAATGCCTTGAAATTTGGGTACTTATCTGTTAAATCAGGTAATACAAATAACGCAGTTTGTACGGGTTCAGAGCGTGTTTCTACTTGGATGAAATCAGAAAAGTTTGAAAACGAAATTGTTAATCTAAAGAATTTAGAAGAGCAACCTATTATCGCTTTCAAGAAAGATTTTTTGCGTTGGATGTTATCAGATGGTGCAGCAGCATTTTTATTAGAAAATAAACCAAAAGGAGAAAATCCTTTGAAAATAGAATGGATGGAAGCTTTTTCCTATGCACACGAGTTAGAAGCTTGTATGTATGCAGGAGGAGATAAGCAAGAAGACGGAAGTATTAAACCGTGGAGTGATTACAATGCTAATGAATGGTTGACAGAATCTGTTTTTTCAATCAAACAAGATGTTAAGATTTTAGATCAGCATATCCTTGAAAAAGGAGCTCTAAGTATGAAGGAAGCCATGAATAAAAATAATATCACAGTAGATGATATTACTTATTTCCTTCCACATGTTTCTTCTCATTATTTTGTGCAGGGATTATATAAAAACCTTGCCGAAAAAGGAATTGAAGTTCCTATGGAAAAATGGTTTATGAACCTAAAGAATGTAGGAAATGTTGGTTCTGCATCAATTTATTTAATGTTAGAAGAATTAATGAATTCAGGAAAACTTAAAAAAGGAGATAAAATATTATTATCTGTTCCTGAAAGCGGAAGATTCTCTTATGCCTATGCTTATTTAACAGTTTGCTAATGATGACAACTTTACCCATATTAGATGCAACATTTGTTGGAAGTTTAATTCCGCAAAAATTTCCATTTGTAATGGTTGATAAACTTATGTCATTTTCTGAAAACGAAGTGGTTGCAGGTTTAGAAGTTTCTTCAGATAATATCTTCGAAAATCAAGGTGTTTTTCAAGAATCAGGACTTATCGAGCACATGGCACAATCTGTAGCGTTATTTACAGGTTATCAATTTTATTTAAAAAATGAGCCAGCACCAACAGGTTACATTGGCTCAATAAAATCAATTGATATCTTAGAACTACCAAAAGTAGAAGACAACGTTGTAACAACAGTAAGTGTACTTCATGAATTTATGGGAGTAACTTTAGTTGATATCGTTTGCCGTGTTAATGATAAAGAAATTGCCAAAGGGCAAATGAAAACCGTTTTAGCAAGTTAAAATGCAGACGTACGAAAATACCATAGAGATTCAAAACTTTTTGCCCCATAGAGCACCAATGCTTATGGTTGACTTGATTTTGGAACTTAATGAACAAAAAGTTAAAACGATTTTCGAAATAAAAAGTGATAATCTATTTGTAGGAGATAATCATTTTGCCGAAACAGGTCTTATAGAAAATGCAGCCCAAACTTGTTCAGCAATTGTAGGTCAGACATTTTTCTTAGATGATAACAATGATGTCAAAGAAAATGTTGAGGTTATAGGTTTCATCAGCGGAATTAAAAAAATAACAATTCACAAACTTCCAAAAGTTGGAGAAGTAATTAGAACAGAAGCAACATTAAGTTCTCGCTTCGATTCAGATAATTATTGTATTTGTACTATGGAATGTAAAACTTTTATAGAAGAAGAAATTCTTTTCGAAACAGAAATTAATTTATTCATCCAAGAAAAGTAAAATGAAGAAAGAAGAAGTACCACAGGATAAAAGCAATCTTTCAAA
>CAMLKV010000062.1 GCA_946480635.1 uncultured Flavobacterium sp. | reverse complement strand
GGCATTATCTGCATCTGCATAAATTGTTGCTTCGTATTTTTTTCCTTTCTCTAAGAAATCCAAGTTTACCTTTGATGTTCTGGCATTGTACCCGTTTGAATTACCCACAAACCAATTATTTGAGTTTTTATCTTTTCTAGCAATAGTAATGTAATATCCTGGTTCAGCTTCTAGATATTTTGACGTTGCCCAATCTACTGGTACGTCTTTTATAAATTGAAAAGCATCTAAAAATCGGTTGTAATTTTCAGGTAAGTCTGCCGCCATTTGCAATGGACTATACATAACAACATATAATCCTAACTGATTGGCCAACGTTGTATTTACATGAGAATTATTTCCTGGATTTAATTTAGTAATATCCATTTCGAAGATGCCTGGAGTATAATCCATCGGGCCGCCCATTAATCTTGTAAAAGGTAAAATCGTAGTATGATTTGCTTTTGAACCTCCAAAGGCTTGGAATTCTGTTCCGCGAGCCGATTCATTTCCAATCATATTTGGATAGGTTCTGCAAATTCCTGTCGGACGCACCGCTTCGTGAGCATTTATCATAATTTTATAATCAGCTGCTTTTTCAACTACATATTGATAATGGTTTAATATGGATTGACTGTAATGATGTTCGCCTAATGGCAAAATGTTACCCACATAACCAGTTTTAGCCGCTTCGTAACCATTGTCATTCATAAATTTGAATGCTTTATCTAAATGGCGCTCATAATTTCTGGTAGAACCTGAAGTTTCGTGATGCATAATCATTTTGATTCCTTTGGATTTTGCATAATCATGAATACCTTTTACATCGAAATCAGGGTATGGTGTTAGAAAATCAAACACATAATCTTTTTCATGACCAAACCAGTCTTCCCAACCTTCGTTCCAACCTTCTACTAAAACCGCATCAAATCCGTGTAAAGCTGCAAAATCGATATACTCTTTCACGTGTTTTGTATTGGCAGCGTGTTTTCCGTTGGGTTTTGTTTTTGTAAAATCGGTTACACCTAAATGTACCGAAGGAACCTCATCAGTATATGCCCAAGAACTTCTACCTGTAATCATTTCCCACCAAACACCAACATATTTAACGGGTTTAATCCAAGACGTATCTTCAATTTTTGAAGGCTCGTTTAAGTTTAATGTCATTTTTGAATCCAAAATCTCCGTAGCATTATCACTAACCATAATAGTTCTCCATGGCGAAACACAAGGCGTTTGCAAATAACCTTTGTTTCCTTTTGCATCTGGCGTTAAGTGTGATTGGAAAACAAAATTTTTATCATCTAAATTCAAGTGCATACATGAATAATTAATCAAAGCTGCTTCATGAATATTAATATACAATCCATCAGCAGTTTTCATCATTAGTGAAGTTTGTACACCAGTATCTGAAAATTGTTTTTGAGAGGCGTTATCCGTAACTGCCTTTTTAAACAAACCTCTTATTTCAGAAAGTTTGCTTTCAGTGTAATCGTATTCTTGCGTATCATAATCACCAGGAATCCAGAACGCCGTATGATTTCCTGTCATGGCAAATTCGGTACGCTCTTCTTTTACGATGAAATACGTCAGATTCTTTTGTTCAGGAAATTCATATCTAAATCCTAATCCTTCATTAAATAATCTGAATTTTATAATAATATCTCTGTCGGTAGTATTTTGTTTCAGTCGAATAGCTAATTCGTTGTAATGGTTTTGGATTGAAGCTTCTTCACCCCAAACCGGTTTCCATGTTTCGTCGAAAGTGCTTTCTTTGGCTTCAACAATTTTAAAATCATTCAACAATGATTTAGTATCTTTTTGCAACTCCAATCCAAGTTTACTTGGTTTTACCACTTCTTTATTTTTATAAAAAAGCTGGTATGATGGTGTACCATCATTGGCCAAAGCAAAAACCATTTTAAAGTTCCCGTTGGGAGATTTCAGTTCTTGTGCCGAAATACCTAAAACAGATACTAAAGCGATAATGACCGAAACAAAATATTTACACATAATTTTAATTTTTAACTAGTTGTGATGCACCATTAACGATGACTTCAATTGATTTATCACCTTCAACAGAAACTTTAGTTCCGTCATGGTTAACCTCAACTTTTACAATTGAATTTCTGAAATTTACTTTGAATGAATAGCCTTTCCATTGCGCTGGAATCCGAGGTTCAAAAGTCAGTTTTCCTTTTTTAACACGCATACCTCCAAAACCTTCAACGATACTCATCCAAGTCCCTGCCATTGAGGTAATATGCAATCCTTCATGAACTTCTTTGTTGTAATCATCTAAATCCAAACGAGAAGTGCGCAAATAAAAAGTATAAGCTTGTTCCATACGACCTAAAACGGCAGCCTGAATGGAATGTACACAAGGCGACAATGAACTTTCGTGAACGGTGAATGGCTCATAGAAATCAAAGTGCCGTTCTAATTCTTCTTTTGAGAAATGATCTTCGAAGAAATAAAATCCTTGTAAAGTATCTGCTTGTTTGATATAAGGTGAACGTAAAATACGATCCCAAGACCATTTCTGGTTAATTGGTCGTTGTGATTTATCTAAATCGGCAACTGTAATTAATTCTTTATCTAAGAAACCATCTTGCTGTAAATACACATGGTGTTCTTTTGAATATGGGAAGTACATTTTATTTGCAACTTCCTTCATACCATTTATTTCCTCGTTTTGCAAGTTCACTTTGTGCATGATACGAGCATAATCCGTAGGATATTCGCTTTTGACTTTTTCAACTTGTTCCAAAGCATAGTTAATACACCATTTGGCAATGTAATTTGTGTACCAATTGTTATTCACGTTATTTTCATATTCATTAGGACCTGTAACGCCAAGAATTACATATTGTTCCCTTTTGGTTGAATAAGTAGCTCTTTGATGCCAAAAACGAGCAATTCCTATTAGCACTTCCAATCCTTTTTCAGGAATGTAGCTATAGTCACCTGTGAAGCGGTAATAATTGTAAATGGCAAACGCTATAGCCCCGTTACGATGGATTTCTTCGAACGTGATTTCCCATTCGTTATGGCATTCTTCACCGTTCATGGTCACCATTGGATACAAAGCTGCACCATTTTTGAAGCCTAATTTTTCAGCATTTTCAATCGCTTTATCCAATTGATTGTAACGATATGCTAATAGATTTCGAGCTACTTGCTGATCTTTGGTCGCCATATAAAAAGGAATACAATAGGCTTCGGTATCCCAATAGGTTGAACCACCATATTTTTCACCAGTGAATCCTTTTGGACCAATATTTAAACGAGAATCTTTCCCTAAATAGGTTTGGTTTAATTGAAAAATATTGAAGCGAATTCCTTGTTGGGCTTTTACATCTCCATCAATGGTAATATCGCTCATTTCCCAAATTTTTGCCCAAGCTTGTTTTTGATTTTTAACTAATCCTTCAAAACCTAAGTGGGATGCTTTTTCAAGTGCTTTTTTTGCCGAAGGAATTAAATTTTCTTCTGGATGATTGGTAGAAACGGTGTAACCTCCTAATTTCTGAATACTGGCGGTTTGTCCTTTTGCGGCTTCTACTTCATACGAAAAAAGAACTTTATCTATCCTTTCTTCTACATTATCGTGAATTCCTTCTTGTAGAACACCATCAATATAGATACTGTTTTGCATGAAAGTCGTTGCTGTAAAATGTGTTTTGAAGGTACGCGCCGTCACAAAAGCCTGATTATCGCCATGTTTTACACCTTTGGGCTCCCAGAATTTTTCTTCCCAGTTAGTATCTTCGTTTTCAATTCCGGCATCTAAGTATGGATTGAAAACAATTTTTGCATCATTATTAACTGGTGTTACTTCGTACTTAATAACTCCCAATTCATCTATATCTAAAGATAAAAATCGGGTGACATTTACTTTTATTTCGGTTCCGTTTTGTAAAATTGCTGCGAAAGAACGATAATAAATTCCTTCCTGCATATTAAGTTCTCTACGGAAATTTGAAACCGATTTACATTTTGCTAAATCTA
This sequence comes from uncultured Flavobacterium sp., assembly GCA_946480635.1. The sequence goes on along the minus strand of CAMLKV010000062.1, from coordinate 5,550 downwards.
GATTCTCTCCGTTCACCTCAATATTGATTCCTATCCAATTAGGAGCATTCAATACTTTGGCAAAATATTCGGGATAACCGTTTTTCCACCATCCTACTTTGGTTTTATCAGGATAATAAACCCCTGCGATATAACTCCCTTGAAATGTTTTACCTGAATACGCTTCTTCAAAATTAGCACGTTGCCCCATGGCTCCGTTTCCAATACTGAACAAACTTTCAGATGACTTTACTCTATCGGCATCAAATCCTTCCTCTATGATGGACCAATTATTTGGTATAATATAATCTTGGTTCATTTTTTTAAATCTTAAATCTTAATTTTTAATCAGTGTTTCGATGAAACTGGTATCCATGTGTAAAAAATTAGGAAAGCAATACTTTGCTTCTTTCAATACACTTTTTTCACCAATTCCTATGCTTAGCATTCCAGCAATATTGGCTGCCTGAATACCTGCCACTGAATCTTCGAAAACAATCGCATCTTCGTTACTAACTCCCAAGAGTTTTGAAGCTCTTACAAAAACTTCTGGATCTGGTTTTGCGTTAGCTACATCATTACCGTCTACTATAACATCAAAAAAATGTAATAAACCTACTTTTTCAAGAATAGGTCTTGCATTTTTACTAGCCGATCCTAATGCAATATGTTGACCTTTTTCTTTTATAAATTCTAAAGTTTCTCTAACATCTGGTAAAATTTCTGAAGCATCCATCTTTTCCACATAAGACAGGTAATCTTCGTTTTTTTGAGTCAGCCACTTTTGTTTTTCTCCTGCTGTAGCAGTTACATTCCCTAGTCCTAATATAATTTCTAAAGAACGTACTCTACTCACTCCTTTTAATTCTTCGTTGTGTTCTGGGGTAAATTCGATCCCTAATTCCTGGGCTAATTTTTGCCACGCCAAAAAATGGTATTTGGCGGTGTCGACAATTACGCCGTCGAGGTCGAATATGAATGCTTTTTTAGTCATTAATGTTTGATTGCTTTTTCTTCTGTGATTAAAAAATTACTTAACCCTCCTAGAATAAGTGATGTTCCAGCTAATAACATTGGAGCTATTGCTGTAGTACCAAATAACTTTGAAAGTTCATTTACACCTCCAAGAGCGGCAATTGCCGAATCACCAAAGAGTTTTGACAATGTATTGACTCCTCCCAATGAAGCAATGATCTGAGGAATTACAATAAACATATTGAACAACCCCATCATCATTCCCATCTTGTTTTCATTAACAGAACTTGACAACATGGCATAAGGCATTGACAATATACTTCCCCATGAAAGTCCTATTAATAAAAAGCAAACATTAAGCATTGATTGTTCTTTGATGAATCCCATGAGCAAAAATCCTAATCCTCCAGCTACTAAAGAAAACATGTGTACATATTTTCTGTTTACACTTCTTTTTGCAGCATAAAAAGTTAATAGTAATGCAAATGCCATAGATGATAATCCGTACAGTCCCATTGCAGACCCAACTTTATCAGAAGCCGTTTGAAATAATTTGTTCGCGGCATCAAATGCTTCTTGTTGACCTACTGTCGTAAAATCAAAAGCTTCTTTGTTTGGTGCGGGAGAATTAAAAACATGTTCGGTTAAAGCTGGCGTAGCCATACTCCACATGGTAAAAAAAGCAAACCAACTAAAAAACTGGATTATTCCAAGTTTTTTCATTGTTGAGGGCATTTCTTTTAAAGAAGTGAATAAGTCGCCAAAAAAATTCTTTTCTTTCTTTTCAGTTTTAAAAGCTTCAATGTCTTTTGGAGGATACTCTCTTGTAGTCAATACAGTATATAAGATACTGATTAAAAAAACCAAAGCTCCTATCCCAAAAGCAATTTTTACATATTCTGGAATAACTCCTGGCGCTGAAGTATCTTCAAATCCCATTTTATTTACCAACCAAGGCAAATTTGAAGCTATCCAAGTTCCTATACCAATAATTAACGTTTGTAATACAAAACCATACGAACGTTGAGAATCTGGCAGTTTATCTGCAACCAGAGCTCTAAATGGCTCCATACTTACATTAATTGAAGCATCAAGAATCCATAAAAAACCTGCCGCAATCCAAAGTGCAGAAGAATAGGGAACAAAAAATAAAGCAAATGAGCTTAAAACGGCTCCAATTAAAAAATAAGGTTTTCGACGCCCGAAACGTGGCGACCAAGTATTATCGCTTAAATACCCAATGATAGGCTGAACTATCAAGCCAGTTAAAGGCGCTGCAATCCACAGCCCGGGTATGTCGTGCGGTTCTGCACCCAAAGTCTGGAAGATTCTTGACATAAATCCTCCTTGTAGAGCAAAACCGAACTGTATCCCTAGGAAACCGAAACTCATGTTCCAAATTTCCCAGAAACCTAATTTACGCTTTTCCATTATCGTAATTTAAAGTTTATACTACGACAAGCGATATTTGCTTATCAATACATATTTTTAGTTTCGAAGTAAAAAAGTATGTGTTTGATAATTATTACGTAAATATAATAAAGATTTAAATTGATTGTATGCCTCAAAAACTGCATATCCCTAAAAATAAGGCACTACAACGTTAGAGTCTTAATAACTTTTTTATTTTGTTGACTCTCTTTCGACTAAATGTGTCTCTACAATTTCTGTTGTATAAAACTCGTCATCATCGTCGTTTTCTAGTCTATCTATAAGAAGTTTAGCTGCTTTTTGGCCCATGATAATCCCATCTTGGCTAACTGTCGTTATTGATGGTGTTGAATAATTTGAGATAATGCCATCAGTAAACCCAATAACAGATAAATCTTCAGGAACATTTTTACCTAGCTTTCTCGCCGCTTTTATTGCTGTTACTGCAAAAAGTTCGTTTACAGCAAAAATTCCGTCAATATCATTTTCTCTGATATAATTTTCTATTTCAATAGCACAATTATCAATATCTTCTATTTTCAGAATAAGTTCGTCTTTCACTATCAAGTTATTTTGTCTAAGTGCCTGTATATAACCATCGGTTCTATACTTACCAACACTCACATAATCAACTGTAGTTATTAAGCCTATCTTCTTTTCACCTTTAAAAATTAAATAATTCACCGCATCTTGTGCTGCTGTTTTATCATCAATAATTACCTTATCACAAAAAATATCATTTGTTATTCTGTCAAACATAACAACTGGCATTCCTTGATTGATAACTTCTTGAATATGATGAAAATCTCCTCTCGATTGTGTTCCTTTTGATAGTGACATTATAAATCCGTCAATACTTCCTCCTGCCAACATCTCCATATTGATTACTTCTTTGTCAAAAGATTCGTCTGAAAGACATACTATAACATTATATCCATTTTCATTGGCTACACTTTCAATACCACTAATAACTGTAGCAAAAAAATGATGCACAATTTCAGGAATTATAACGGCAATGGTTTTTGTTTTCCTATTCTTCAAACTCAAGGCTATATTATTAGGTTTAAAATTATACAGTTTTGCAAAGGCCTGTACTTTTTCACGGGTATCTTCACTTATCTCAGTACTGTTTTTCAACGATTTAGAAACAGTTGATATTGAGACATCTAGCTCTTTTGCAATTTGTTTTAAAGTAATTTTCTTTTTCATTAATGGTTTTTGAAAAATATTGATTTGAAAATAAAAGTAGATTATATTTTTTGGAATGACAATTTTACCTACAAAAAAAATGCTTTTTAATAAAAGTTTTTAACACGAAAACGTTTTCGAAAGCATATTTAACAAGTGTTCGTGAAATTTGACAAAATATTTAACTAAATTTAACATTCGAAGTAAAAAACATGTGTTTTAAAATCAATTTTTAACCTAAACAAATTGTATGAAAACATTGTATAACAAGTTTTTACTTTTACTACTCATGCTACCCGCTACTTTACTTGCTCAGAGCAAGTTATCCGGAATTGTTACCGACAAAAAATTAGGGGAACCATTACCAGGGGTAAACGTACTTGTAAAAGGAACAACTAATGGAGTTTCCACTGGTTTTGATGGAGGCTTTACATTAACAAATTTAAAACAAGGGGATATTATCACCTTTTCCTTTTTAGGATTTTCTGAACAAACAATAACATTTACAGGACAAAGCAATGTAACCATTGGTTTACAAGAAGAATCTTCAAAACTTGATGAAGTAGTTGTAATTGGTTATGGTAGTGTAAAGAAAAAAGATGCAACTGGCTCAGTTGATTTAATTACAGCCAAAGATTTTAACAAAGGACCTGTAGTTTCTGTAGACCAGTTATTAACTGGTAAAGCACCAGGTGTTAAAATTACTACTGCAGGTGGAGCACCAGACTCAGCTCCTAACATTCGTATTAGAGGTGGAGCATCTTTAAACGCACAAAACAATCCTCTAATAGTAATTGATGGGGTACCTGTAGATTTTGTGAATGCAGCCGGAAATGGAAATCCACTTTCATTAGTAAACCCAAACGATATTGAGACCTTCAGTATTTTAAAAGATGCATCTGCTACAGCTATTTATGGAGCTAGAGCTTCAAATGGAGTTATAATCATTACAACTAAAAAAGGATCAACTGGAAAACCTGAATTTAATTTTTCAAGCAGTGTAGCCATAGGACATGCAAGAGAGAAAATTAACATGATGAGTGGTACTGAATTTACAGAATTCGTAAGAACTAATTTTCCAGCCTTGACAAACAATTTAGGAATAGACGATCCTAACAATAGTTTAACAGACGACCCAAGTACACCACAAATCGAAGGGAGAATATTATATGACACTAACTGGCAAGATGCCATTTATCAAAACTCAGTAACTTCAGATAATAATTTTAGTGCAAAGGCAAATTTATTTAAGAAAATACCTTTTAGAGCATCAGTTGGATACACTAATGCTGAAGGATTGGTTAGAAGCAATGAGTTTGAAAGAGTTACCACTTCATTAAAATTAACACCTACTCTTTTAGACAATCATCTTAAAATTGATATTAATGCTAAAGGTTCATGGTCAGAAAAAAACAGTATTGATGAAGGAGGAATTTTTGGAGGTGCAGTAAACATGGATCCAACTAAACCAATTTATGCTTCAAGCCCAAATAATATGTTTGGAGGATATTATCAAGGATATCGCTTCGACTCTGGATTAAACGCTTACACTCTTGACGGGCCAACAAACCCATTAGCTATAATTGAACAAAGAAAAAGACCTGAGCAAATTAAAAAGATTTTAGGTAATGTAGAGTTCGATTATAAACTTCATTTTTTTCCAGCTTTAAGAGCCGTTGTTAATTTAGGTTTAGAGGCGTCACAATCAAAGATAAAAGAAGAGTATTTAGGCAACGCTATACAAACATACAGACCACAAGGTGGTGGAATTTGATATTCAGGGAGGATACTCATATCAAAACTTCAAAAACGATGGAAACAAAACATTATACCAATATAATGCTTCAACTGGTTTAAGAGAGGAAGTAATAAACCCGCTAAACCTTACAAATAGATATTATAATGTCTTAAATCTTCAATCATTTTTTGGTAGAGCAAATATAGATTTGTCAAACAAATATTTATTTACATTATCTT
>CAMLKV010000061.1 GCA_946480635.1 uncultured Flavobacterium sp. | reverse complement strand
TGGGAGATTTCGGTGCAGCCATATGGGACGCCTGCTCCGGCAGGCAGTACCCTTCCTCAATACTTGCATACAACTACAAATCATCCTTATACAATAACTGGGTTAACTCCATCGACAAAATATCAGATATATGTAAGAGCTATTTGTAGTGGTACATCACAAAGTACATGGGTAGGCCCTATTGAAATTCTTACAAGATGTGATTCTTCGAATTTATGCCAATATACCATTTCTCTTAGTAATGGTAATACAGGACAAGTTAGTCGAGGCTTAAACGTAGTCCAAAACGGTATAGTATTACAGACACTTACATTTCCTATTGTAGCACCTAGTCAACCTACAGTTCTTGATTATCAAGTGTTTTTATGTTCAGGAGTTCAATTCAGTTTGTATTGGGACGGAATAGGTAGTGGAGTTCAATATTCTCAAGCACAGGCTGTGGTTAAAGATCAATCAGGGAATGTGGTATGGACAAGTCCACTTGGTTTAGGTACTGTTAATACAAATATTTATACTGGTGTTCCAACTTGTGGAGTAATTACATGTCCGCAACCTACCAATCTTACAGTAAATAATAATGGAGTGCTTTCATGGACTCCAGGAGGATCAGAAACACAATGGGAAGTTGCAATTCAACCATTAGGTAATGGTACAATTCCACAATCAGGAATTATTGTAAATACCCCTTTCTATACGCCACAAGCATCAGATTTTATGTTTCCATTAGCAGGAACAAATGAATTTTTAGTAAGAGCAATTTGTGGTTCCACAAATAAGAGTTACTGGTCAGGACCAAAAGTGTTTATTAAAAATGATGAGCCCTCAACAGCTATTCGTCTTCAAGTAAATTCAAATGGTACATGTGCATCTCAGGGAACTACAGCTTCTTTTATTGGAGCAACAGCTTCAAGTATTCCAACGACTTGTGGTGGCACTAATGGAGGTGATATTTGGTATGAATTTATAGCAACTTCAAAAGTACATACTGTTGAGTTGAGTAATTTCAATCCGGGTAGTTATTATACAAGTAGCTATCAAGGAACATGGCCAAAAATAATGATGTCAATTTATGAAGTACAACCAAGTGGATCTCTTGTTGAAAAAGCTTGTAGTGATAACAATTCTTTGGTTACTACATATTCTTCAGAATTAGTTGTTGGGAATACTTATAAGATCAGATTAAAATTAGATTCTTCGACACCTAATGATAAGAAATTTGACATTTGTGTAAGTACTCCTGCAGATATCTGTAATATGGATGCATTCAATTACGATTTTGAAAAACTTCCAATGCAATATGTGACTGGTGTTTCAACAATTATTGACTCAAGAGTTATACCAGGTTGGAGAGTAAATACTGATTGGCAAACTATGTTCTTTCAAGAAAGTACACTTGGAGATGGGACAGCGTATTCTGGAGGTCAATATTTGCAATTAACACAAGATGGTGCTGCAGCTTGGGATCCAAATGACCCTAACATAAAAGGATTATATAAAGATTTTGATACTTCAGAAATTACAGTAATGGATTATAGTTTTGCGAGTGCTACTAGACAGGCAAATGGAACAGGAACAACAGTTAAACTGTTTGCAGGGCCACCTTCTGGACCATTTACAGTTATCGCGACAGATCATGCTGATAGTTTAATCTGGGATTTAATTCAGGGAAGTTATGTTGTTCCAAATGGTCAAACTACAACACGTTTTATTTTCCGTGTAGAAGGAAATGCAATTGGACATATTTTGGATGCCGCTAATTTTAAAGCAAATACCAAAGTTAAAAACGAAGCGATTACTTTAGGATGTAGTCAGACATCAACTTTGGTAGAAGCAGAAGGGATTGGGGTATGGTCAGCAGATTCATCAAATCCAGCAGTAACAACTATTGACACACCAGGAGTTAAATCGACTAATATATCTGGATTTAGCATTCCGGGAGTTTACATATATCATTGGAAAACACGTTATTGTGATGCTATAGTAACTGTGACTTATCAGGGAGTAACAACGCTTCCAACAGTTACATCACAAATAAACTATTGTACGAACGAAATAGCTACTGCTTTATCAGCAACTGCTCCGGCTAATCATACTTTATTGTGGTATACTCAGGCAACTGGTGGAAGTGGATCAACAACTGCTCCAACACCAGATACGTCAGTTACAGGTTCAACAACTTATTATGTAAGCGCTGTTGATGCTAATGGATGTATAGGGCCAAGAGCTTCTATGGAAGTAATAGTTAATCCTGTTATTATTCCAAATGTTGGTTTTAGCTATAATAATGCAATTTTCTGTAAAAATGACCCTAACCCAGTAATTACATTAGACTCGAATTTTACTTCGGGAGGTAGTTTCAGTGCTCAACCAAATGGATTAGATATTAACGCTACAACAGGAGAAATTAATTTATCAGGAAGTTCAGGTGGAGAGTATACCATTACTTATGAAATTCAACAAAATGGATGTACAAATGCAGCTAGTAATATAACTTCTTTAACTGTTGATGCTTCTTGTGTAGATATTCCTAGAGGGATTTCGCCAAACAATGATGGAAGCAATGAGACTTTCGATCTAACAGGCTTAGATGTAAGAAACATTGTCATCTTCAATCGTTATGGAACCGAAGTGTATGCTTTCAGTGGTAATTATACAACCCAATGGGGAGGTCAATCCAACAAAGGGGAGAAATTACCTGATGGTACTTATTTCTATACAATTACTAAAGCTGATGGTTCAACTGCAACAGGTTGGGTTTATATCAATAGGTAATAAGTTAAATAAATCAGTCTGTCTGTTTAACGTCATTCAGACAGACTGTTATTAACAACATAAAAACAATAACCACAATGAAAAAAATATATATAGCCTTGATACTAATGACGATGTTGGGATTTGATGTAAAGGCACAACAAGACCCACATTATACGCAGTATATGTATAATATGAATGTCATGAATCCTGCTTATGCAGGCTCAAAAGAAAATTTATCTGTAGGATTATTATACAGACAACAATGGGTAAATATTGAAGGAGCTCCTAAAACAGCTACATTGTCAATGCACAGTCCAGTTGGTAAAAATGTTGGATTAGGACTTTCTGTAATTTCAGATAAGATAGGTCCAGTGGATGAGAATAATATCTATGCGGACTTTTCATACACGTTAAATCTAGGTGGAGATCACCGTTTAGCTGCTGGACTTAAAGCCGGTGCAACTTTACACAAAGTAGGTTTGTTTTCAGATATTGGTGATGGACATATTCATGACACAGGTGATGCAGCTTTTAGTGAAAATGCAAGTAAAGCGCATTTAAACATAGGATCAGGATTATTTTACTACTCTAAAAATTATTATTTGGCTTTTTCAGTTCCGAATATGTTGAAAAGCAAGCATCTTGACTTAACTAGAAGCGGACAAGAGTATCATTTTGGAAGCGAAACACAGCATTATTTCTTGACGGGAGGTTACGTGTTTAATCTTTCTGATCAAACAAAATTCAAGCCTTCATTCATGATGAAATCAGCTTTTAATGCTCCTATATCACTAGATTTTTCTGCCAATTTCTTGTTTTTTGAAAAGTTTGAGGCAGGAGCTACATATAGATTGGATGATTCTTTTGGAGCTATGGTAAATTATGCGATTTCTCCAACTATCAGAATTGGATATGCTTATGATCATATTGTTTCAGATTTAAAAGTTGCAACAACATCTTCTCATGAACTTATGTTGCTGTTTGATTTGAACTTCCCTAAGAAAGTTTCCATTTCACCAAGATTTTTCTAACCTAAACGACACACAATGAAAAAAAGATATATCACATTAAGTTTCTTATTATTCTTAACGGTTAGTTATGGACAAGATAAACTTACTGAAAGAGCCGATAAGTTTTTTGATAGCTACCAGTACGTAAATGCAATAAATGAATATTCTAAGTTAGCAAATGGCAAAGGAGCTAATACTTATGTGTATACAAGATTGGCAGATAGTTATTATAATGTGTTTAACACAGAAGAAGCTGCAAAATGGTATGCAAAAGCAGTAGAAGGTAAGGTGGATGCTGAAACTTATTATCGTTATGCTCAATCATTGAAAACCTTGAGTAAATATCAAGAAGCTAATCAACAAATGGATGTTTTTGCATCGCAAATGCCTAATGACTCAAGAGCAAAGGAGCATAGAGCTAATCCAAATTATATCCCGAGTCTGGCTAATATGTCAAAAATGTTTGATGTAGCACAGACCAACATTCAAAATAAAGAACAAAGCGACTTTGGAGCTGTATTAGCTAATGATAATACTTTATATTTTGTAAGTACCCGAAATTCTGGAAGTAAAAAAGACAAATGGGCAAATCAATCCTATGTTGATATTTTTCAATCGGTTAGGGGTGAAGACGGGAATTTGGCAGAGCCAAAAGCAATTAATGAGCTCAATACAGCTTTTCATGATGGACCAGTAGCAATTAGCGCCGATGGTAATACGATGTTTTTTGCCAGAGATGGCCACAGTGCTGGGAAATCTGAAAAAGACAAACAAAGTAATGTTAAAGTGGGGCAACAAGGTTTGTACAAGGCTGTTAAAGTTGACGGAAAATGGACAAGTATTGAAGCTTTACCTTTTAATAGTACAGCTTATTCAGTGACACACCCTTCTTTAAGCAAAGATGGGAAAACTTTATATTTTGCTTCTAATATGCCAGGAGGTTTAGGGAATTCTGACATCTGGAAAGTATCAGTTAATGGTAATGAGTATGGAACTCCACAAAATTTAGGAGATAAAGTTAATACACCAGGTAAAGAAGGTTTTCCTTTTATTGCAGATGATAATGTTTTGTATTTCGCTTCATCAGGAAGACAAGGGCTTGGTGGTTTAGATATATTTAAAACTGATTTGAATACTTCTGAAAAAGCTCAAAATGTTGGAAAGCCGGTAAATACTGAAAAAGATGATTTCTCTTTTAGCTTCAATTCTACATTAAATACAGGTTATTTTTCTTCTAACCGAAATGGATCAGATGCCATTTATACTGCTATTCCAGTTTGCAAAGCTCAAGCAGTCGCATTGGTAACCAATAAAAAAACGGGAGAAGTTTTGTCTAATGCAACGGTAGCAATTTTAGATGATAAAGGAAACAAGATTGCTACTAAACAAACAGATTATTTAGGTAAGATAAGCTATGATGTAGAATGTGGAACAGCTTATGAATTTAAAGTTTCGATGGTGAACTTCGATACAGCTAATTTTTCTGTTGGAAAAATAAAATCAGGAGAATCAATAACAGAAGCAAAATTAGTGCCTGTTGAGGTTATTATCACTGATACAGAAGTGTTATTAGCCCCAATTTATTTCGAATTCAATAAAAGTAATATTACGTCACAAGGTGCAAGTGAATTGGATAAACTGGTAAAAGTGATGAATGATTATCCAAGTATGGTTATTTTGGTTAAGTCGCATACAGACAGTAAAGGTCGTGCGGCATATAATTTGAATCTTTCAGAACAAAGAGCTCAATCGACAGTTCAATATATAATTTCTAAAGGAATTTCAAACAGTAGAATATCTGGAAAAGGTTTTGGTAGTTCGCTACCAAAGATTAATTGTGGTTCAAACTGTACTGATGAAGATCATGCTCAAAACAGACGTTCTGAGTTTATGATTATCAGTAAGTAAGTTTGGTTTTTTAGTTGTGCCCTTCACATCAGTAAAATGTTGTGGAGGGCTTTAAAAAAAATGACTGTTTATGGCAGTTAGTAATTTATCACTATTAAAAAGAGAGATACAATGAAAAAGATATTTATTTTACTGTTTGGGCTGTTCTTTATAGTGACAGTTCAAGCTCAAAATCCGCCAAATGATTGCGCTAATGCGATTGTGGTATGTGGTAATGGTAGTTTTAGTTCTAATGCGACTGGTATTGGAAATACACAAGAAGTTTCTTCATGTGGTGGGTCAGAACATAATTCGATATGGATAAAAATTAATATCATTCAGTCAGGAACATTAGGAATGGATTTAATTCCAAATGACGCAGCTATTGGTGTAGATTATGATTTTTGGGTTTATGGTCCTAACAAAACATGTGGTAGTTTAGGAAGTCCTATTAGATGTGCAACGTCTAATCCCCAAGCTTTGAATGCAGCCAATAACCATACAGGAATGACATTGCCAAACACGTTTACACAAGTTGGTCCAGGAACTACAAATCCTGGAAATGGTGATAGCTATGTTAGGTCATTAGATGTTTTGGCAGGTCAATCATATTATATAGCTATCGATAGACCTCATGGTGATGGTGGTTTTCAAATTAATTGGACAGGTACTGCTATGGCTGGAACAGGAGCTTTCCCATCTTCGCCAACCGCTAATAGTATTGGTGAATTGAAAACTTGTAGTGTTACACCAAATGTTGGAATTTTTGATCTTAATTCTGTCAGAACTCAAATTAATGCTGATTTGGTAAATAATACCATTAATTTTTATACAACTTTGGCCAATGCTGTTGATGGAGTGTCTCCGCTTCCTAATTTTATAGCAAATACTTCAAATCCGCAAAAGATCTATGTAAAAGTGGTTAATAACGTCTCTGGATGTTTTACTATTACAGATTTCAACTTAAGAGTTTACCCGATTCCTACAGCTGATATGACTGTTTCAGGAACAAATGTATGTTTAGGAAGTAATGTTGATGTTACTTTTACAGGAACACCTGGTGCCACTATTGAATATACTATTAATGGAGGCTCACCACAAATAGCATTACTTAATGGTTCTGGTGTTTTTGTTTTAACACAAGCTATGAGTGCAACTACAACCTTTAAATTGGTTAGTACAAGAATAGTTGATAATAACAATAATACTTTATGTTCTCGTGTCGAGAATGAAACAATCACAGTAACAACCTATCAAAATACCCCTGTATTTACTCAAGTTAATCCAATTTGTTCAGGTGATCCATTAGCTGCTTTACCAACGATTTCAAATAATGGAATAACAGGGAGTTGGTCACCCGTAATTAACAATACTACAACGACAACATATACATTTACACCTGCTTCAACAGAATGTGCTTCAATAGTAACTATGACCATTGTTGTTAATCCTGTTATAAATCCAAGCTTTACTCAGGTTGCTCCAATTTGTTCAGGGGAAACATTGCCACCATTGCCAACAACTTCAAATGAAGGAGTAACAGGGAATTGGTCTCCAGGGTTAAATAATACAGCAACTACTACCTATACGTTTACGCCATCAGGAGGAGTATGTACAAGAACTGCATCAATGACAATTGTTGTAAATCAAAAAGTAACACCTACTTTTACTCAAGTTGGTCCAATTTGTTCAGGGCAAAACTTATCACCATTACCAACAACTTCTAATAACGGTATTACTGGAAGTTGGTCACCGGCACTAAATAACACAACAACTACAACGTATACATTTACTCCTGTAAGTGGAGAATGTGCAGTGCCAGCAACAATGACGATTACTGTTAATCCCACACCTATTGTTGCATTTACAAATAGCAATCTTTCAATTTGTTCTGGAGAGCAAATTAACGTAGCTTTATCGTGTACAAACGTTCCTGGAGCTACTATTCATTGGCAGTTTTTGTCAGGTTCTGTTGCTACTGGAGGAACTTCTGGGAGTGCTGTAGGACCGGTTTCTTTAACAGATGTTATTACACTATCGAACTCGATTTTAGTACCAACTGTAGTGGGTTTTAATGTTTATGCTGAATCTGGTTGTGTAAGTACTTCAAAACAAGTGGATATAACAGTGTATCCAAAACCAACATTGACTTATTCAATCGCAGATAATACTTTATGCTCGGGTAGTGCTGTGTCAATCAATCTTGATTCGCCAAATATTGGAGTTACTTTTGATTGGACTGTAACTCAAAATGGAGTAAGTGGAGCAATTAGTCAGACAAATGTAGCAAACTCATCGTCTGCAGAGATAACTAATGTTTTAACAGCCACAGGAACAAATTCAGGAACTGTAATTTATACAGTAACTCCAAAATTGGGATCATGTTATGGTGATCCTCAAAGTATTTCTATATCGATGTCGAGCCCTAATGCAAATGCTGTTTTTCAGTGGAGTTTGGTTTTGAATGGTGTAACTGTTCAAGGAGGTGTTTTGAGCGGAACTTCTTCTGGAAATTCATTTACTATTAATGATACCTTTATGACAACTGGAAATATTCAGGGAACTGCTGAATATACCATTAATACTGTCCTGGGAGAGTGTAATGGACCAGTAAAAAAATACACTGTTGTAGTGAATCCGTTGCCAAAAATAACTTTAACTAGTGGTGGAATCTGTTTGAATAAAAATAATTATGTATTGAGAACATTTTTATTAGATACTGGTTTGAGTGGTTCAGGATATACGTTTATTTGGTCACACAATGGATCCGTAATATCTGGAGCGTCAGGGAGTACTTATTTGGTTGATGATTTAAGCGAAATAGGAAACTATTCTGTTCAAGTGAGTAATGTTTGTACTTCTGATGCAGCTACAGCAACAGTTGAAGCTTTTTATGCTGCTGAAGAAGCAAGTTATGTTGTGAGTAATTATTTTGAAGAAAATCAAACAGTGACTATTAATGTAGTGGGTCAAGGAAATTATTTATATAGCATTGATGGGGGAGAATTTCAATCGAGCAATGTATTTGTAAATGTTCCTCCAGGGGAACACTATGTAAATATTCATGATACAAATGGTTGTACAGATATTTTTTTAGAGCACATTTTTACAATAGGTTATCCACATTATTTTACACCAAATGCAGATGGTTATCATGATACCTGGAATATATGGGCATTGAAGAATCAACCCAATTCAGAGATTCATATTTTTGATAGATACGGAAAGGTATTAAAATCTATTAGGCAAAGTGGTGAAGGTTGGGATGGAACTTTTAATGGAAGAGATTTGCCTTCAACTGATTATTGGTTTACCGTAAAATTTAGTGAAAACAACACTGAAAAAGTATTTAGATCTCACTTCTCGTTAAAGAGATAACCATAATTGCAATATGTTTATAAAAAAACCACGCCTAAAGCGTGGTTTTTTTATAATATAAAAGTTAATGTCTTAACTTAATTTAGCTAAAATTGTATTTAATGTTTGGCTAGGTCTCATTGCATTTGTAGTTGCACTTTCAGAAGGCTGATAGTAGCCACCAATGTTTTGAGGTTTTCCTTGAGCACTAATTAATTCAGTATCAATTTTTGCTTCGTTAGCACTCATTTCTTGAGCAATAGGACCAAATTTTGTTTGTAATTCAGTATCTTTTGTTTGGTTTGCTAGAGCCTGTGCCCAGTATAACGCTAAATAGAAGTGAGAACCTCTATTGTCGATTTGACCTACTTTACGAGCTGGGGATTTATCATTTGCTAAAAATTTAGCATTAGCTTCATCTAAAGTATCTGCTAAAATTTGTGCTTTTGTATTATTTTGTGTTTGTGCTAGATGTTCTAAAGAAGCTTGTAAAGCTAAGAATTCACCTAATGAATCCCAACGTAAATACCCTTCTTCAACAAATTGCTCAACATGTTTA
>CAMLKV010000060.1 GCA_946480635.1 uncultured Flavobacterium sp. | reverse complement strand
TTTTACTCTAACCAGTTCTAATCCTTTTGCTTTTATTTTTTCTTTATCAAAAAAGACATTGTAGTTTGAATAGTTTAACAACAAATCGTCTCCAAAATACGTTTTAGAAAATTCGACCATAGCCATTTCTAAATTTTTCTCACTTACATTTTCAACATCATATTTATTGTCTTTTAAGTGATTAACATTTTCGGCTCCGGCATGGTCTGCAGTCAAGAAAACTAAATAATTTCCTTTCCCTACTTTTACGTCTAAATATTGTAAAAAAGAACCAATAGTTTGATCCAAACGTAAATACGTATCCTGTAATTCTATCGAACGTGGCCCAAACGTGTGTCCCACATAATCTGTAGATGAAAAACTAACCGTTAAAAAGTCTGTGATATTATCTGTTCCCAAACTTTCTTTATCAATTGCTCTTATCGCAAAATCAGCCAATAAATTATTTCCGTAAGGGCTTGAACGTAAAATACCAGCATCATTAGCGTCCATCATTTCTTTCATGTTATATGGAAAGAAAGCCGCTTTTTTATACAGTTTACCTTCATAAGGATTATCATCAGGAAGACTTTCATTATACACTTCTTTTGGCTTTAAAAGTCCCCATCCTTGGTTTATGTATCTCTCATAGTTTTTCTCAGCATTAAAAGCTGTCACCCAAGATGGTAATTCTTTCCCATAAAAAGTACTTGATATAAATGATCCTGTTTTACTATACCAAAAAGCAAAATTTGCAAAATGTCCTGCAGGTAGTATTGCCCCACGATCTTTTAAACTTATCCCAATAACTTTGCCTTTGAAATTTGTTGCCAAACGAAGTTCATCCGTAATAGTAGTGGCTTGCAGGTTTTTAGGCGACATTTGACCTTCTTTTTCAGTTCCATTGCCTAATGTTTGCACAGTAGCATCATCTGTACAATACACTTCTTTACCTAGTGTTCTATGAAACCACTCATTACCTACAATTCCGTGACTTGCTGGAGTAGTACCTGTATATACAGATGCATGACCCGGAGCCGTATAAGTAGGCATATAATTGTAATGCATATTATGGAACGTATATCCGTTATTCATTAAACGTTTGAATCCATTTTCAGTAAAATCATCAGAAAAGCGATACAAATATTCCATTTTCATTTGATCTACAACAATCCCAACAACTAATTTAGGTTTTGAAGCAGACTGAGTTGGTTGTTGCTGTTGTGCAAGAGCCACAAAGCTCAGCAGAATGTTTATAGCAAGTAATGTTTTTTTCATTTTTTAATTAAAGTACTTAGTTAATAAAAAAGACTCAAATATTGTACCTGAAGCAAAGATAAAAAATCCCCTCAACTATGAGGGGAAATCCTATTTTGTATATTTCATATTATAGACTAAAATCCTTCCTTGATGCCTTACATATAATTGATTGGTATTGTTCGATTTTCGTGTATGTATTTCAATTTTACATTTTTCTCCGTCTTGATCGATACAATCAAATGAGACAATGTCTTTTCCATTCACAGTCACTTTATCATTATATTGATATATTCTGTAGAATTGAACCAGTTCAGAATAAACTGCTATTAAATTTTTTTTAGAATTTAAAGTAGCCACAATTTTTGCTTCTCTAAATGGTGTGAAAGGACTCCATTTCCCATCTTGTTTCAAAGACATTGCCACTTCAGAAATTTCAAATCTGTAATTCTGACTAAATGTCTTTGTTGTAAATAAAATCGAAAATAAAAAAACGATTATGATTGATTTTTTCATATTATAACTGAGGAATATTATTTTTTGCATTTTCAAATTCGGTAACCATATCATGAACGATTTCACTTACTGGTTTTATATCTTTAATAAGGCCCGAAATTTGTCCAATTTCAAGTTCTCCTTCAACTAGATCTCCTTCAAACATACCTCTTTTAGCTCTTGCTCTTCCAAGTAAGTTTTTTAAGTCATCTACAGATGGGCATTGAGCATATAATTCTTGGACGTCATTATAAAATTTATTTTTAATTAGTCTAACAGGGGCCAATTCTTTTAAAGTAAGCTGCGTTCCTCCTTCTTCTACATCAACAATAGTTTTCTTAAAATCATCATGAGCAGAACTTTCGACAGAAGCTGCAAAACGAGATCCAACCTGAACGCCATCAGCACCTAAAATCATAGCTGCTAGCATTCCTCTTCCTGTAGCAATACCTCCTGCCGCAATTAGCGGAATAGAAATTTTTTCTTTCACCATTGGAATAAGTGTCAACGTTGTAGTTTCTTCTCTTCCATTGTGACCACCTGCTTCAAATCCTTCAGCAACTATAGCATCTACACCAGCTTCTTGGGCTTTTAAAGCAAATTTAGAGCTACTTACTACATGAACTACTGTTATGCCTTTTTCTTTTAAAAAACTAGTCCATGTTTTTGGATTTCCTGCAGAAGTAAAGACAATTTTCACTCCCTCTTCAACAATGATATCCATTATTTCTTCAATATTTGGATACAACATTGGCACATTTACTCCAAACGGTTTATCAGTTGCCTTTTTACATTTTTGGATATGTTCTCTTAAAACATCAGGATACATTGATCCAGCTCCTATTAAACCTAATCCTCCTGCATTACTAACAGCACTTGCTAGCTTATAACCACTATTCCAAATCATTCCTCCTTGAACGATTGGATATTTAATATTAAAAAGTTGCGTTATTTTATTCATTAATTATTGCTTGATTAGCTTTCCTGAAGTCATATTTTGTCCATTAGAAAGCGTATAAAAATACATTCCTGAATTTAAATTTTGAACGTATACTGGTTGTTTTTGTTGTGTAATTTTTTCAGATTTTACTTTTTGGCCTATTGAATTAAATAACTCAATCTGAGAATTAAGTAAATTTTCAGGAAGTGAAATTACAAATGAATCATTAACTGGATTAGGATACAAAGCGATTTTTTCTTTTTCAAAATCAGTTATAGACAAAGCATTATTTAATGCTAATTGGAAATCTGGAATACCATAACCATAATTATTATTTGGAGTAACAACTGAAGCAGCATATCTATCTGCCGACGCTTTTACTAATTGCACAATCTCCGAATTCTTTTTGTTAGGAAAAGCTGACCAAAAAGAAGTAATTGCTCCTGCTAAAATTGGAGACGAGAAAGAAGTCCCATTAGCTGTAGTAATGGTTCCTGATGTATTTGAGATAACTGATGCAGTACCCATTGCCATTAAGTCTGGTTTCATTCTTGGCGAAGTACCACCAGTAGGTCCAATAGAACTAAAACCTGATTTTACCTCAGCTGATGTTACAGAACCTACAGTAATTGCATGAAGAGCATCCGCAGGTGTACCAACGTGTGGTTCAGCCGTACCACCTTCGTTTCCAGCAGAAATCACACAAATCATACCTTTGGAAAAAGCTATATCAACTGCTCTTGAAGCAACAGATGTTTGTCCGTCCATTTTAGCATAAGGGAAGCTATAAGCAGCATTATCAAAACTAAAATACCCTAAAGAAGAATTAATAACATCTACTCCTAACCTATCCGCCTCTTCAGCAGCTTCTACCCAATTTGACAATTCTAAAGGAGTTTCACTAGCAACATCTTCTGTAATAAACAAATAATATGACGCATCAGGTGCCGTTCCCACCAAATTAGTAGCATTAGCACCCATGGTTGATAAAACATTTGTCCCGTGATTATTTCCTGTATAAAAATTACTCCAATTATTTACAAAATCATATCCTCCAAGAATCAAACCTCTGTTTCGTAAACTAGCAAAAGGAGCAGCTGTATTTACACCTGGAAAACCAGCATCTAAAATAGCTACAACTTTACCTTGTCCTGTATAATTTTGTTGATGCAAAATATGACAATTCAACATTTGTACTTGTGTGGCTGAATTTCCATAGTTGTAATTTACTTGAGTATTATTTGTATCTAACCATTTATCAATATAATTTGTTTTATTAGATGAATTAGAAATTTTTCCTCCAGGATTCAAAGAATGATTAGCATACTGAATATGATCAACGAAAGATAAAGCTGCTAAAGCTGCGATATTCGCTTGTGTTCCTCTAATATGAAGCATATTTAACCATTTTGACTTTGCTAGTACAGTTATTCCAGTAGCAGCTGTAATTTGGTTTATATATGGTTGATGTATCGGAGCATCTTTAATGTCTAATGCAATATTCTGAGTTGTTCTTCTGTCTAATGATCTTTGAGTTAATTCTGATAATGGATTAGAATAAAAAGCACTTGCATTAGGTTTATCATTGAAAAAAACCCAAGCATCCTCCTGCGAAAAAACAGTAATTGAAAAAAAAGAAAAAAATACAAGTAGTGTGGTTTTCATAGTTTGCTTTTTGGTTTTCAAATATACACAACTAGTATCTTATAAAACAACTATTTAAGAAATAACTCCCGAACCTATTAACTCCTCTCCCATATGCCACGAAACAAATTGTCCTTCAGTAATTGCTGATTGAGGCTGATTAAATTCGACATACATGCCATCTTCAAATTGAAATAGAGTTGCCTCTTGTAATTCTTGACGGTATCTAATTCTAGCTTTAACTTTTAATGTCTCACCAGGTTTTAAACTCAAATCAGGGCGAATCCAATGCACCTCATCATTAGCCACAAATAATGCTTTTTTAAATAATCCTGGATGGTTACTTCCTTGACCTGTGTAAATTGCATTTGTTTCGATATCAGTTGCTATAATA
Organism: uncultured Flavobacterium sp.; assembly: GCA_946480635.1. The sequence continues at coordinate 4,891 of CAMLKV010000060.1, read as the reverse complement.
AATAAAGGCTCTTTTGTTCCTCCTACATTTAATCCTTTTCTTTGACCAATTGTATAATAATGAGCTCCTTGATGCTTTCCAACTAGCTTAGCTGCGTTTGGCGAATACTGAATATTTGAAGCTTCATATTTTAATTTTTCTTCTAGAGAATCGAAATTAATTTTCTTTTCTTGATATAATTCATTTTCTGCAGAAACTTCATAAATCAATCCTTCTTTTGGCTGTAATTGTTGTTGTAAAAATTCTGGTAAACGCACTTTTCCAATAAAACAAAGTCCTTGAGAGTCTTTCTTTTCGGCAGTAATTAATTCCATTTTTGCAGCAATTTCACGAACCTGAGGTTTAGTTAATTCTCCAATAGGGAACAATGCTTTAGCCAATTGATCTTGTGACAACTGACACAAAAAATATGATTGATCTTTATTTCCGTCAACACCTGCTAATAACTGATACATTGGATTTCCATCTACTTCAATTTCTCCTTTACGACAATAATGCCCTGTAGCTACATAATCGGCACCAAGAGAAAGAGCAATTTTCATAAAAACATCAAATTTAATTTCTCTATTACATAACACATCAGGATTAGGTGTGCGTCCTTTTTCATATTCACTGAACATGTAATCGACGATTTTCTCTTTGTATTGTTCGCTTAAATCAACTGTTTGAAATGGTATTCCCAATTTTTGAGCTACCAATAATGCATCATTACTATCTTCAAGCCATGGACACTCATTTGATATAGTTACCGAATCATCGTGCCAATTCTTCATAAAAAGCCCAATAACTTCATAGCCTTGCTCCTTCAATAAATAAGCAGCAACACTCGAATCGACCCCCCCTGATAAACCTACGACAACTCTTTTCATAAAATTAATTTTAAGGGTGCAAAGTTAAAAATATTTATTGTTACAATTTCATAACAAATATAAAAGCCGCCTATATAAGGCAGCTTTTAACAAAAGTTTAAAACATTTTAGTTAATTTTTAATGACTTTGATTATTGTTGAAACATCTCCAGCGAATACCTTAACAAAGTAAATACCATCTGCGAATCTTGACATATCTATTTCTTCCTTATTACTATTCATTTGCTTAACAAAAATTTGTTTTCCAATAACATTATAAACGATGGCATTTGTCATTTTATCTGCATAAGATAATTTTAAAATTCCTTCAACTGGATTAGGATAATATTTGAATGCACTTAAACTAAATTCTTGATTACTTAGGAATGTATTAACCAAAACCCCTAAACTTGTCGTACTAGCACAGCCTCCAATAGTTTGAGTAGCATAATAAGTTGTACCACTCGATACAATTGTTGACATTGGCAAAGGATTGATTGCTGAAGCAGCATCTGAAGATGAAGCATACCAAATAACTCCAGTTCCTGTTACTACAATATCTGCAAGAGTACTTGTTGAAGGTAATGATTGTGGTGAAGTCCCTGTTGGTGGTAGAGAATTAACTGAAAAGACATAAGGATCACTTGCACAACCAAAAGTACCTGCATTATAATCTGACACAATTAATGTATGAGAACCTATTCCTAGCACACCAATTGTAGGACTGAAATTCGAGCCATCAATACTGTAGTAAGGAGTATTAGGAACATTTGACAATACTGGTGTAACCGATGTTGGTCCGCAAGCCACATTCAAATTAACATTAGTGATAACCCCTTTTGTTGGAATATTTACAACAATATCAGATGAAGACACTGGATTACCGCAACGATCTTGAACACTAATTCTATATGTACCACTAGTATTAACAGTAAAAGTACTTGCAGCACCATAAGCACCAAAAGACGAACATCCAGCACCATTACAAAGAGCATACATATATGGCCCTCCACTTCCTCCAGCTCCAAATCCAGCTATTACTGCTGAACCAGAACAATCGATTGCTACACTTGTTGTTATTGTAGGATTTGTAGTTAAATTACCTAAAACAATATTAGTTGAATCAGCATTTGTACCACAGGCATCTGTAGTTCTTACAATATAAGTTCCTGCAGCCAAACCTGTAAAAATATTACTTGATTGAGGCCCTGCAATAACAGTCATGGTAGATTGATTAACAAGAGAATACATAATTGGTAAAGATCCACCAGTAAACGATCCAGTAATTACACCATTACTTCCACTTGTACATGAACCTGTTGCTGTACCAGATGCTGTTAGTGCTGTCACTGTACTCGTTACTGTTACTGAAGCTGTACCAACGTTTCCGCAACGATCAGTAATTCTAACCGTGTAAGATCCTGCAGCTACATTATTAAATACAGGACTTGACTGATTACCTGCAACTACAACTGTATTAGCAGCATTATACAATGCATAAGTAAATGTCCCTCCAGCAAGAGTTGCCCCAGTTCCTGGAGTAACTGTAATACTTCCTGTAGGCCCCGCCGCACAAGAAGCTGTAGTTGCTGTAGTTGCTGTAGGCACAACAGCTGCTGGAAACAACAATGGAGCTGCGCTATTAATAACATTTCCACAAGCATCTGTCGTACGCACTAAATACCCATTAACACCATTAGCAGGAACTCCGTTAAAGACAATTGAAGTTTGTGGTCCCGCCACTACAGCAGTTGTAACTGCATCTATTAATGTATATGAATAAGGGGCCAATCCTCCAGTTGCAGTCGTAGTCACTCTTATAACTCCTGTACTACTTGCAGCACATGATGCTGTCGTCGCTGTGAGAGCAGCGGCTGTAAGGGCTGCTGGATTATTTATGGTAACTGTTGCAGTTGATGTGTTCCCACAAACATCAGTAACCCTTATAGTATGAGTTGGAGTACCAGCTAGAGGGGAAACATTTGAAAATATATTACTTGATTGAGGAGCTACTATTTGAACCGTATTAGCAGCATTATATAAAGCAAAAGTATATGGCCCGCCTCCACTTCCAGTAGGAATAGGTCCACCTGGAGTAAAATTTTGAGGATTAGTAACTATGATTTGAGCATTATAATTCAGACCATTGCAAGAAACTACCGATCCACCTGCTGAAGGTGTAAAAGCACCAGCTGCTGTAATTGTTGAAGTAGTTGTTCCTGTCAAACCACATTGATCCGTAATCTGAATTGTATAAGCTCCTGCAGGTAATCCAGAAAATATTGGAGAAGACTGATTAGGTCTAGTAACTGGAGAGGGAGCTATCAAAGCATACAAATATGTTCCTCCGCCTTGGTTAGCCGTAGTTGCTAAACAAGTAATTGTTCCAGTATTTGTGGCACAACTTGAAGTGTTCGTAACTGATAAAGTTGGTGCAGTTGCCCCTGCTAATACTAATGGAGCACCAATAGTAGCCTGTGTTCCACAAGCATCAGTCACTCTAATTGTGTAATTTCCTGTGGGCAAGTTATTAAAAATACGACTAGATTGGGGACCGGCTGTAATTGGAGAAGGAGCAATTAATTCATACATATATGGCGCTACACCCGTAGTTGGTTGTGCAACGGTAATTTGTCCTGTTGATGAAGCTGGACAAGATGGAACAGCTAAAGATCCTACCGCAAAAGCTAAAGCTGTTGGGGCAGAAACTGTTGCAACACTTGTTACAGGAACACCACAGGCATCGTACATTCTAATTGTATATGATCCTTGATTTAGTCCTGTAAATATTGTACTTGTGGAATTTGCCACATTACTTCCCTGTATAGGACGTATAGCTCCTCCTGGACTAATTAATTCGAACGTAAAAGGCCCAATACTAGATGCATTTGGTACAACTGTAATAGTCCCATTAGCTAATGATCCACAACTTGCTGTTGTTGATGTTGTAAACGAAGGTGCACTTGCCGCACTAATAGTGACATTACTAGTTACCTGATTTCCACAGGCATCGATAAGTCTTACCGTATATGATCCAGGAGGAAGATTTGCAAATAAATTACTTGTTTGCATTGGTCTTATTACAGGTGAAGGCGCAATTAATTCAAAATTATAAGGTGATCCTCCACCAGCAGTTGCTATTTGAGCTTCAATTGAACCTGTAGCGCCGCTAGGACAAGATGTTGTTGTAAATGCAGTACCAAATGTAGGAGCAGTTGCAGTAGCAACAGTCGCTGTTGCTGTTCCTACATTGTTACAGGCATCTCTTACAGCAATTGTATATACGCCAGGAAATAAATTTTCAAATACCGAACTGCTTTGAAACGATCTGATTATAGGTGATGGTGCTATTAAGGCATATTGATAAGATCCCGGAGAACCAGCACCACTTAAACCTGTAGCTGCAGTCGCTGTAACGGTCAATGTTCCTGTAGCGTTACCTGCACAAGACGGACTGGCAACAGCATTGGCTATTGGCAAGGTACTTTGTGTTACCGTAAATGTAGCTCTTCTTTTCTTGCCACAAGCATCTGTTGCTTCTACTGTATAAACTCCAGGTAATAATCCTGTAAATGTAGTAAAATAAGTAGCTGTTACTGGGTCTCTCAAAATAGCCGGTTGTGGTCCAACTAAAACTGGTGAACTGTTAACTAAAGCCATTGTATAGGGTGGCACAGTACCATTTGCAAAAATCGTAGCGGTTCCCGTTGGAGATCCATTACATGAAGATTGGATATTTTGAATTCCTAAACCTATTGTTGAATTTGTAGCAGTTTGTGTAATAGTTGCAGTATTGGTAGCTGTTTTTCCACAAGCATCGGTAACTTTAATGGTATAACCTCCAGGTTGTAAGCCAATAAATACGTTAGATGCCTGAGATGGTCTAATCATTGCTGAAGGAGATACTAATTCATACAAATAAGGAGGAGTTCCACCCGACACACCTGTTGTTGTTGCTCCAATCTCTGTTACTGTTATTGTCCCTCCATTACTATCTGAACATGAAGGAGTAACAAAAACACCAGCTGAATTTATAGCAGGTG